>CAZTTD010000044.1:0-5239 GCA_964616925.1 uncultured Actinomyces sp. | reverse complement strand
TTCTCCGTCACCAGGCTCCTTGTGGAGAACTTGGCGGAACTGGTCGACTACCAGTTCACGGCCGACATGGAGGCAGGTTTGGACCATGTTGCTACCGGGGAGGTGAAGGGTTCCCAGTGGCTAAAGCAGTTCTATTTTGGCGAGGGCGACCATAAGAGTGCCAAGAAAGCGTCCAGTTCCGAAGGTGTAAGCCGGGAGTCGGAGGGCTCAGAACCGTCGAAGAAGGTCCCGAACCCCATCGCCACATACGGGTTGCGACACACCGTGGAGAACCTCGGGGACATTGACGCGCGCGAAGTCAACTCCGTGACTGTAGCTCCCGGTGTCATTTTGCGCATTGGCAGGTACGGACCGTACATCCAGCATGAGGACGGCCGAAGAACATCGGTACCCCCGACAGTCGCCCCGGATGAGATGACGCCAGAGTTAGCCAATGAGCTTCTTGAAGTTGCGGCCTCTGACGGCCGTGAACTGGGCGTGCACCCCACCACCGGGAACCTGATCGTGGTGAAGAACGGAAGGTTCGGACCCTATGTCACGGAGGTTCTTCCAGAAGAACCCGCTCCTGAAGGTGAGGCGCCTAAGAAGAAAACCACGCGATCCAAGACGGCTCCAAAGCCGAAGACCGCCAGTCTCTTCAAGTCCATGGACATTGCGACAGTGGACTTGGATGATGCCGTGAAACTGATGTCCCTGCCGCGTGAAGTGGGCGTAGATGAGGAAAGTGGTGAGGTAATCACGGCTCAGAACGGACCGTACGGACCGTACCTGAAGAAGGGCCGCGATACGCGACAGTTGCCTGATGAGGAGTCTTTGCTGACGGTGACGTTGGAGCAGGCTAAGCAAATCTACGCTCAGCCGAAGACGCGACGCGGCGCCACGGTAAGGACCGCGCTGCGGGAGTTCGGGGAAGATCCGGTCACCGGACGTCCCGTCGTCGTGAAGGACGGACGCTTCGGCCCGTACGTGACGGACGGGATCACCAACGCGACGGTACCGCGTGCGGAGACCGTGGAGGGACTGACAGCCGAACGCGCCTACACGCTTCTGGCCGACCGCCGGGATAAGACACCCGCGAAGAGGGCGCCAGCGCGGAAGGCGCCCACCAGGGCGCGCAGGGCTCCCGCAAAGAAGCCTGCTCCGCGGAAAACCGGGCAATAGCAACCGGTTAATGAGCGCGGACCGAACGGTCGGTGAAGGTGGGCGCTGCGGTGCTCTTGACACAGAAAGGTGGCGTCTTACGTGGCAGAGCCGCAAGTTGGGCGACCGCGCCCATTAACGGGCGCAATACCTGAGCGGACCTCGCAGAGGTTGGATGCGCTGGCACACGCCCTTGAAGGTCGTGGCAACCAAGGCATCTTCATTACCTTTGAGGGCGGTGATGGGTGCGGTAAAACCACACAGGTGGCCATTTTGGCGGAAGAGCTGAAACGTCGCGGCGTCAACGTCCTCGCTACCAGAGAGCCCGGTGGCACTGAGCTTGGCCAACAGTTGCGCAACCACATCCAACACGGCCCCGAAGATGTCGATCCGCGCACTGAGGCGCTCCTTTACGCCGCTGACCGCGCCTACCACGTAGCGACCGTCTTGCGGCCGGCTCTTGGTGACGGCGCTGTTGTCCTAGAGGACCGTTACACGGACTCCTCCGTGGCGTACCAGGGGGCGGCAAGGGAACTGGGCGCGGAGGAGATCCGCGGACTATCGGACTGGGCAACAGGAAACCTCCAGCCTGATCTCACTCTTCTATTCGACATCGATGAGTCGGTGGGGATCAGCCGTGTTGACGCAATGGGGGAGGGGTTGGACCGACTGGAGAGGGCCGGGGATTCGTTCCACGCCCGTGTACGTGCCGAATACCTGAGCATCGCGAAGCTGTTCCCGGAAAGAATCCTTGTCCTTGACGGCTCCAAGTCAATCGGTGACGTCTTTGATGACGTTGTCACTGCGATTCTTCAGAGGGTCCAAGCATGACCGTATGGGATGCAATGATTGGGCAACCCCAGGCCGTGGAGGTGCTTCAGGCAGCAGCAATGGAAGGCCGACAGGTTGTCGAGGGTGAGGTGCGGTCAAGCCAAGCACTCAGCCACGCCTGGTTGATAACGGGACCCCCGGGTTCAGGCCGCTCAATCGCTGCAAAGTGCCTGGCTGCCGCACTGCAGTGCACCGGTCCAGTGCCGGGGTGTGGGCAGTGCAACGGATGCGTCACGACAATGGCACAAACCAACGCTGACGTGCAAATATATGCTACCGACCACGCCGGCTACCAGGTGAAGAACGTGCGGGAACAGTGGTTGCCATTGGCCTACACAGCGCCCTCGCAAGGACGGTGGCGCGTGACAGTTGTTGAGGACGCTGATCGGTTGCGAGCGGACGCCGCGAACACCCTCTTGAAGTCCATCGAAGAGCCTCCCGACCGGGGGATTTGGGTGCTGTGCGCCCCAACCCCGGGGGAGGTAATAACCACTATTCGCTCCCGCTGCAGGCCGCTTGTTTTGCGGACTCCAGCCGTACAGGCGGTCGCCGACTATCTTGTGGAGACGGAAGGTGCCACGGTCGAGGACGCCATGCGCGCCGCGACTTTGGCGCAATCCCACGTCGGCTTCGCGCGCGGCCTGCTGAAGAATCCGGGCTTGCGTGACAGTCTGAAGAGCGTCTTTGAGCTGCCTCTCCTAGCGCAAAGTCCGGGTGAAGCCGTGGTGAACGCGGGCAGGATGCACAAGGCCCTCACCGAGTTGGCGAAGGAACAGACTGAGCGTGTTGACGCCCTCGAACGGAAGAAACTTCTGGTCGTTCTGGGGGTGGAAGAGGGGCGCCGAATGCCGACCTCTGCGCGGGCCCCTCTGAGACGTTTAGAAGAGGACCAGAAGCGTCGTGCAAGGCGTGCACTCACGGACGCCATCGACCGGGCGCTTGTGGACTTGCTGGGGTTCTACCGCGACGTACTAACAAAGCAGCTGGATGCCGGTGTAGCAGTCGTGAACGTTGACATGAGTGAACGGATCGGTGAGGTGGCTGCGGCATCCACACCCCAGCAGACCATGGCCCGTGTCGATGCCATTGAGACCGCGCGCAAACGTAACCAAACAACGTCGTCCCCGCTGCTTCTTCTGGAGGCCATGGCGGTGTCTATCGCAAACCCGAATGAAGAGAGCTGAGCGCACACGAATATGAAACCAAGACGGGACCTTCGCGGTTCGAAGGCTGCACGCTTCCGCGCATTCACACTTGCGGTTGGCGCAGTCGCACTGCTTGCGGCGGGTTGTACTTCATCTGGAACGTTTGGTGCCAAGGAAGACCTTCCGCCCTCGCCATCCCCCGAACCATTGGCCGCGGATGCCCCAGCGGGTTTTGAGGGGTATTACGAGCAGACGATCGACTGGCGGCCCTGCGATGAATCCGAAGTGGTTCCATCCATGCTGAACGCCCCCAAAGACATGGAAAAGTATGAGTGCGCGACGATCACCGCACCCATGAACTGGGATGATCCTAAGAGCGAACCGATTGACCTGGGCATTGGTCGCTACATTGGTGCAAAGCGGGGCGCGCAGAGTCCGCCGCTGTTCTACAACCTAGGTGGACCTGGCGGGGATGCGGTTGGCTCCCTGAGTGCCGTGGTTGCGAACGTCTTTACGCAGGAAATTGTGGATGCGTACCAGGTTGTCGCGTTGGATCCCCGTGGCGTTGGTGCGTCCTCGCCCATCTGGTGCATGACCGATGAAGAGCGCGATGAGGACAATGCGTTGGACTATGACCTGACCGGCATGTCCACAGAGGAAATAATCGCGCTGGCTGACGAAGAGATGGCGGAGTTCGGTGCCCAGTGTTTGGAGCGGAACGGCGAAATACTGGGGTATGTAGACACCGACTCTGCCGCGCGGGACTTTGACATGGTGAGGGCGATTGTTGGCGCCGAGACGTTGGATTACATTGGTTTCTCATACGGGACGTTGCTCGGAGCGGTCTACGCCGACATCTTCCCGGATAGAGTCGGCCGGTTTGTCCTGGACGGTGCGTTGGACCCCGCCCTCGACGTGAATGAGGTCGCCGCGCTACAGAACGAAGGCATGGAGGCGTCACTCTACAACTGGATTGAGTCTTGCTTGGCGCAGAAGACTTGCCCGCTTGGGGACACTCTTGAAGAGGGCAAACAGACCATGATTGACTTCTTTGAGCAGGTGGGTGAGCACCCCATAGAAACTGCTGATCCGGACAGACCTCTCACGTTGGGGCTGGCTCGCACAGGTGTTGTCGGATCGCTCTACTCTACGGAGCTGTATTCGACTTTGACGCTTGCGGTGGGGCAGGCGCTGGACGGAGATGGGTCGACCCTTCTGTTCCTTGCCGACTACTTCAATGACCGGGAGATGGATGGGACTTACCTTTCGAACAGCTCCGATGCGTTCATTGCCATCAACTCTTTGGATTATGAACCCGTGGGGACGGTGGAAGAGTGGGAGGTGGAAGCAGCGCGTCTGAAGGAGGCGACCCCTGTGCTTGGTGGGGACGGCATGTTCGCGTCCGCGGGCTTGGGCGCTTGGCCGGTGGAGTCCAGGTCCGTGCGCAAGCCGATAACGGCTACCGGCATTCCGCCGCTGTTGATCATCGGCACGACGAACGACCCCGCGACCCCGTATGAGATGGCGGTGTCACTTCATGAGGCGCTACCTTCTTCAGTCCTTTTGACCGTTGAAGGATGGAATCACACGGCGTACAACGCTGCCGCGTCATCCTGCGTGACGTCGGCGGTGGACCGGTTCCTGTTGGACGGCACGCTTCCGGAAGAGGGGACGGAGTGCCGCTGACCCGCATTTTGTGGCATGCGTTGCAGCCGGTGCTGTAGGTTGGTCTATCGCGCTGCGCCTGCTATATACTCAATCCCGGACTTCGAAGGCCCGGCCACAAGCCAAGCCGTAGAGGTCCTCCGGGGCTACAGTCCCGGAAAGGCCGCCTTAGCTCAGTCGGTAGAGCGATTCACTCGTAATGAATAGGTCGGGAGTTCAATTCTCCCAGGCGGCTCCACTGAAATGAAACGCGGTACCCATCGGTTTAATTGCCCATCGGGAACAGCAGCCAAAACCGCCTGCTAAACGCCACACGGAGTGAGAACTCCTTGAGTGAGCAGCTCCACAACGCGCTTGCACCTGGCCCCCTCACGAAGAGCGCAAGGCCAATTAACACGCCTAAAGAGCCGGCAGGTCGTGCGTTCCGTCGCCGACAACCGTGACGTTCTTGCCGCCCT
>CAZTTD010000043.1:0-18099 GCA_964616925.1 uncultured Actinomyces sp. | reverse complement strand
AGGTTGTGGCTAACTATCGAAGGTTGTTCCCGGGCACAACTATCGATAGTGCGCCGCAACCTTCGATACTCCGTCGTGAGGCAAAACCAGTCTGGGTGTATCCCCCCTTTTTTCCGTTCGATCGCCTGTTCGTAGCCGCCCCAGAATTCCCCACTCTGGTTTTCTCTTGGGTGGTTGACAGATTCTCCCGTTTGTTGAGAGTTAACCTGCCGCAACCCCAAGCCGGCCACAGGATCCGGGCTGTTTACGGGGCCGTGGCGCGGCGGAAAAATGGTTGGCGCACATACAAAACCACCGGTCACCGTTGGTATTCAACGATGGCCGGTGGCCAATCACAGTCGGGGTGGCGGGATTCGAACCCACGACCTCTTCGTCCCGAACGAAGCGCGCTACCAAGCTGCGCCACACCCCGTGACTGATCAAGTATAGGGGTAGTGATCAAACTGGACAAACTCGAAGCAGGCTGACCTCTGGCCTACAAAATAGACGTACCGGCGCGAAAGGTGATGTCCCCAAACCCGCTGAGACGTGCAGCTTTGCGTCGTGACCAGCGTTCCGCGATGTCCAGTCATAAAGACCTCGACTGTACTTTCGCGAAATATCGGTGTTGGTCACAATTGCACCCACCTTTGGCAGACGAATCTGACCGCCGTGCGTGTGACCGCCAAAGATCACATCCACGCCCTCGTCCACCAGGCTATCCAACACCCTTTTGTACGGTGCGTGCGTCACACCTAGACGCACCGCCCGGGGGTCCGACCATCCCGCAGCCGGGCTGGGCATGCGATCCCGCTTGATGTGCGGGTCATCAACACCGATCAGGGAAAGGCGCTGTGTGCCGGTCGGCAAGTCCAGAGCGGTATCCGCACTCTGGTTGGTCAGGTCCAGCCAGCCGGCGTCCCGCATCGCCTCCACAGTCTCCAACCACGGCAAGTCAGGCACGGCACCCCGCTTGCTCTCCGCCCTAGCTCTGGAGAAACCCGGAAAGAGATACGACGCCCAAGGCTTGAACTCCGGCGAATAGTAGTCGTTGGACCCCAACACAAACGCACCGGGCGTCTTCAGGAGCGGCTCTAGGGTTTCCAACAGCAAAGGCAACCCCTCAGGCGCCCCAAGGTTGTCACCCGTTGACACCACGAAGTCGAACTTCTCCGTTTTCGCGACTCTACTCAAGTAGTCGCGGATGAACCCCTGTCCCGGGTACATGTGCAGGTCAGAAATATGCAGGATGGTGAACTCTTTGAGACCGGGCCGTGGAGAGATCCGAACGTCGTAACGCCGAGTCAAAGGGAAGCGGGCTTCCGCTGCTGCAGCCCCGACGGTCGCTCCGCTGAGAAGAGCGCCTGCAACCAGTGCGTTGGCCGTACCTCTCATGAAGCCCACAACCCGAGGGCCTAGGACGGATTGGCGCGAACCGATCTCCTCGAATGTTGGTCGTCGCATCGATTATCCTGCTTCTTCAGTTGCTGCACCATCTGTCGGCGCGTCATCAGGTGTTGTTTCCACCGGGGTCGGCTGTACAACAATTGGAATGTTACCGATGAAGACATCCTCAAACTGCTCAACCGGCTCATCAGCCAATGCCTCCCGCATGAAGGCAGCCCATGCGGGACCCACGAAGATGCCGCCGTAAAGGTAGTTGTGATACTGACCGTCGATCATCAGGTGCTGGCCAGGACGTGAGGAGTCGGACGCGAACCCCGCCCACATTGCGGCCGCCAGCTGCGGTGTGAACCCGGCGAACCACACATTGGCGTTGTTGTCGGCGGTTCCCGACTTACCGGCAAAGGGCCTGCCGATGTTGATGTCGTTCCCTTGGTAGGCCAGTTCAAGGACTTTGGACACCTGCTTTGCAACCAAAGAGTCGATCACAGGTGTGCAGTTGGGTGCGTATGTCTTCACGATGTTACCGTTGCGGTCCTCAACCTCCGTAAGAGACATTGGGGTGCAACGCTGGCCGCTGTCCGCAAGCGTGCCGAACGCAGAAGCCAGCGCAAGCGGCGTGACATCCGAAGAACCAAGGAGGTTGCCCGGATAGGGTGCGATGGTCTGGCCTTCCGCGTCCGTGACGCCCATTGCGGCTGCCCGCTCAAAGATCTGGCAGAAATCAAGCTTCGTGGCCATATCCCCGAACGCTTGGTTTACGGAGAACTTGGTGGCGTCGATGACGCTGTAGGAGCCCCTCTTTGCACCATCGGACTCTCCTGGAGTCCAAAGTTCAGTGATGATGGGGGAGCCACCGCACTTGAAGGATCCATTGGGGAAGTAGTTCCCCTGTCCGCCAACGACTTCGTATGCGGACCGGTTCTCATAGAACCATTCGACCAGCGTGAAGATCTTGAAGGTCGATCCCGACTGGAAACCCGATCCCCCTCCGTGCGCCCTGTCCGCATTGAACGACACTTCAGTGGCATTGGGGTTGTCCGCGGTTGCAATACCGTACTTGGTGTTCTGCGCCATCGCTAGGATGTAGCCGGTTCGCGGGTCGAGGGCGGAAAGAGCCACGTTCAGTCCTGAACCGTCACCGACCGGCACGCGGCCTACCACGGCGTTGTATGCGGATTCCTGGGTGGCCCGGTCAAGGGTTGCGCGCAGGGTCAGGCCACCGGTGTTGAGGAGATGCTCCCTTTCAGCCCGGTCAGCACCAAATGCCTCATCCTGCAGGAATGTCTCAATGGCGTATCGGCAGAAGTAAGCGGACGTCCCGGCGCCAACACAGCCGTTCGGTAGGAATGACACATTCAACATGTCTTCAACGGAGAGCGCGATTGCTTCGTTGTATTCGGCGCGCGTGATGACATCCTGTTCCAGCATTTCCCCCAGGACAATGTTGCGGCGCTCTTCGGCGAGGTCGGGGTTAACCAGCGGATCGTAGGTCGGTGGGTCCTGCACGATGCCCGCTAGGAGGGCAGCCTCCGCTGGGCTCAACTCATTGGCAGACTTGGAGAAGTAGGTACGAGAAGAGGCTTCCACTCCGTAAATGTTTGTTCCGAAAGCCGCCAGGTTCAGGTATCCCGTCAGAATCTCATCTTTGGTGAGAGTGCTTTCCAAGGAAATGGCGTAGCGCATCTCCCTTAGCTTTCTCTCTGCTGAGATTTCCGTGGCGTCGTCAATCAGGTCCTGATCTCCCGCGTTCAACCCCTTCTGAATCAGCATGTTCTTCACGTACTGCTGGGTGATGGTCGACGCGCCCTGCGTGTTTCCGCTGGTTAGGTTCGAAACCAAGGCCCTGGCCATACCATCGGGGTCAATCCCGTGGTGGGAGTAAAAACGCCGGTCCTCAATAGCGATGATCGCGTCCTTCATGATCGGTGCGATCTGATCACTTGCGACCACCGTGCGTCGGTCAGTGTAAAAACGTGCCATGACGCGACCTTCGGAGTCCAGCAAGCGAGACTCTTCTCCGGGTTCAATAACCTCAATGTCGGATGGCATCTCCCTAAATGTCGTTGGGATTGCCTTCGCAACCGCGCCTGCTGCTCCCACTGCAGGTAGCGCCAGGCCTGCGCCCAGCGCCCCAACCAGTGAGGCAATCATTGCGATAGCAAGCAGTATCGCTCCGAATTGGAAGATGTTGAGGCGACGGGAAGAGCGCTTCTTGGATGAACTAGCCATAAGGCCAGCCTACTAAGTAGAATATGTGCTTGGAATAGAAGCGCTTTTAGCGAGGCCCGGGTCACAGTGGAGTGCAGGGAACGTGAGCGTGGAGGTGAACAATGGTTGAGCCAGAGGAGTGGGGAGACCACAGTTGGGTGGTACAGGCGCGTTGTGCAGGTGATCCCCCCGATTCTCTCTTCGTCAAAGGAGCGGCGCAGCGACAGGCCAAGCAACGGTGCTTGGGATGTCCCGTGCGGCTGGAGTGTTTGGCGGATGCGTTGCAGTGCGGCTGTGATTATGGAGTTTGGGGCGGTCTTACGGAACGTGAACGCAGAGCTATGCGCAGACGTTACACAGACATTGACGACTGGTTTGATTGGCTCACTAACTCCCAGGAAGCGTTAGCGGAAGAGTTGCGTGCTTCCTACGCACCGAAAGTCTTGGCGCTGGTCCGATCGTGAGCTGCAGGAGCTAAGGTATCCACATGACAAAAAAATGGGAATATGCCACGATACCGCTGCTCATCCACAACACGAAGGCCATCCTCGACACCTGGGGCGAAGACGGCTGGGAACTGGTCCAGGTCATTCCAGGGCCAATGAACCCTGAAAACCTGGTTGCCTACTTGAAGAGGGAAAAGGAATAAACAACAGCGGGGGGATCAACGTCCGCCCGCTATTACAGTTTGAAAAAGACCCCTGGCGCCGCAAGGCTTCCAGGGGTCTTTTCTTTTCGGGCTAGTGTGCGCGACGCTTCAAGCGGTCCACATCCAGAAGAGTCACAGCGCGACCTTCAAGTCGGATCCAACCGCGTGAAACGAAGTCCGCCAAAGACTTGTTGACTGTTTCACGTGAAGCACCGACCAGCTGCGCCAACTCCTCCTGGGTGAGGTCGTGCGGCACGTGGATGCCTGAGTCCGTCTGGGTGCCGAAACGCTTTGCAAGGTCCAGCAGAGACTTCGCAACGCGGCCCGGTACGTCAGAGAACACAAGGTCAGACAGTGATTCGTTGGTGCGACGCAGACGCTGGGCCAACGCACGCAACATATGCTTACCCGCCTCTGGGTTTGAGTCCAGCACAGCCGCCAGATCAGAGTGGTTCAGCGTCAGCATTGTCGCCGACGACACTGCAGTCGCCGTGGTTGAGCGTGCGCCCGGATCAAACAGTGTGAGCTCACCGATGATCTCACCCGGGCCAAGAATGGCAAGCAGTGATTCGCGACCGTCGTTTGAGGCGTGCCCCAACTTAATCTTTCCCTCAGTGATTATGTAGAGGCGGTCCCCCGGTTCTCCTTCTTCGAACAGGACTTCGCCACGCCGCAACGACGTGTGGCTGGTCCGCGCCGCCAATGCGGCAAACTGCTGCTCATTCAAGCCCGCAAAGAGGGGCACGCGACTGATGAACTGATCGTCTACACTCATTTTGCATTGACTCCGTTTCCAAGAGGGCCTAGGGGTGGGATCCGAAGCGGCACCCCGCACATATCGCGAACCCCACATCAATAATAGATACTAGCCTGTGATAATGCGCATTCGGGAGGGTAAGACGGAAGAATGCGCAGGAGTTGGCCTAAAGAGGGTGAAAATGTGAGCGTTGCGCGTGATTCCGCGTCGGGTGACTCCCAAAAGTCAGCTGGCCCCTCCGCACAGGCAGCGGACGCCGCTGAACCAGAAAAAACCGCCCTCGACCTTATGGCGCGCCGCATGAAAGCGGAGGAGGTCCAAGCGATCATCGCCGAAGAGTACGCAGACGCGCACTGCGAACTGAACTTCACCAACGCCTTTGAACTTCTTGTTGCCACGGTCCTTTCCGCCCAGACAACCGACCAGCGCGTCAACACAGTGACTCCGGAGTTGTTTGAGCGATGGCCGACTCCCCACCTCATGGCGGAGGCCTCTTTAGACGACTTGGAGGCGGTCGTGCGCCCCCTAGGTATGTTTCGCAGGCGCGCGGCGGCTTTGAAGAAACTGTCCCACCAGTTGCTGGTGGAGAACAATAGCGAGGTTCCATCAACGCGGCCGCAGCTTGTCAAACTGTCGGGGGTGGGAAGGAAGACCGCCAACGTAGTGCTGGGTAACTGGTTTGGCGAGGACGAAATTACGGTAGACACTCACGTCGCACGGGTTACGCGGCGGCTTGGATGGGCAGACGCGTCCTCGCCCCTAATGATTGAGCGCCAGCTTTGGGAGCTCCTCCCGGACGCGCCATGGACCATGCTGTGCCACCAGTTGATCTTCCACGGCAGGCGCGTGTGCTTTGCGCGAAAACCAGCGTGCGGGGTGTGCCCGGTTGCGTTGCTGTGCCCTAGCGCTGATCTGGGCCTTTGACGGATCCCAAGTGCTCAATGAGGATCGCGTTTAGCTCTTCGGGGGCTTCTTCGTTGGGGTAGTGCCCCGATCCGCTGATTGTGGTTGGTGAGACTCCCTGACGTTCCTGGGTCTTCCTGCGCTGCCTTCCGCTTCTGAAGCTGTCTTCTTCCGCCTCTACGACAAGTACGGGGACCTCAATGGGGCGTTCCAACACCTTCTTCGCCGCCGAAGACGGGTGACGTGCAGCCTTGCGTGTCTCCAAGGCAGCTTGCGCAGCGAAAACACGCCTTAGCGGCACCTCGTAGGCGACGCTTACCTCCGCCATGTGATCGCGCGAGGCCGGTGCCGCTCCCTCCACCAAAAGCGTCTCCACCAGCGATCCGTCCATGAGTTTGCGGGTGGTGAAGCGGGATTCAGGAACCGCCCTCGAACCGACAGACACTGAACGCGCGCCCGGATAGTCCGCGTTGATAACCACGACAGATTGCAGGTCCGGCGGGTCCATGTGCGCAAGCATCCACGCGACCGAGCCGCCCAAGCCAGTTCCGACGACGCTGTACGAGGACGTTCCCGTTGCCCCCGCCACCGCAACCACGTCCTGAGCCAACTCCTCCAACTCCGTCGGCCCCGGCTGCAGGTCAGAGGCACCCATCCCACGCAGGTCGAGGGCGATAACCCGGTAACCCATCCGGGCAAGCGTCTCGATTTGGTAGCGCCATGACCACCAGTGCATGGGGAAGTCGTGGAGCAGGATTACGGTGTGGCGCGTTGGCTCATCCCCCGCAATGACCGCGTGGAATCCAATGCCGCGGGCATGGATCGTGTGGTGTTCCCAGGGTCCCTCAGCGTGAAGGGCAGACTGTATATCCACTACTTGCTCTGCGCCTTTTCCGTGGCCTTTCGGGCCCAGCGTGCCTTCAAGCCGGGAGGGTTGGATTCCGCGACGATGGCCCTTTGACGCTCTTCACTGCGGCCGGTTCGCCGAACGGAAGATAGTGCAATACCAAACGCCAGCAGGAAGGAACCGAATACAAGGAACAGTCCGGTGAACCCTGTCGCCATGAAGTGGTTTGTTACGTTCGCGCCGAAAGTGTTGAACTCTTCCAAGCGCGTGACCCCCCAATAGCCAGTTTCCTGCACTAGGCCGGGGACGACTAGGAAGGGCACACCCAGTCCAATTACTAGGGCGCCTGTGATTATCAATCCCAATGAAGATTGCGCTGCAAGGATCGCAAGGATGATCAGTGCGATGATGCCTGCCAGAAGCTCACCCAGTGCCGCAAGGTTCAGGACTCCGGAGACCATGGGGTTGCCTGGTGCGAATGCCAGACGTGCGGCCGCATCAGCTATTAGGTACCAGGCGATCGGGGTGAAGATCAGGGTAAGGAGGACTGCCAGAACCCGCGGTAGTGCCCTGGATTGCAGTTCGGGTTGGAGCGATTCCTCAAAGTAGGTGACCTTTGGCTTATCACTCATTGCGTCTTCGAAAGACGGTGCAGCGTCGGGCGCGGGAGTTTGTGCAACCGCGCCGACCGTGGGCGGTAGACCAACGGTCTCTTCCACTTTAACCTCCACATCTTCCTGTCCTGTTGCGGGAGCTGTAGCAACCAGAAGGGAACGCCGCAAAACCTGTGTGTCTTCGGCGTCCCTTGGCGCGGACTCTTGGGCCACCAACGCGTCTTCTTCAACCACGACACTTTCGGCACGGCGCTGCGCGCGCGTAACCAGTTGGACGGGTTCTTCCAGGCCGTCTGGGATAGATGAGGGGTAGCTCTGGTCTGAAAGACTGACCGTCTCTTCAAACCCAAAATAGGGCTCCTCAACCTTGTCTTCCGCGGGTGTTGGCTCCGCATCCGCTGGCGCAGACTCCGGAACTGCTGTCGCCTGAACGTCTGACGCAGTGACCTCTTCAAAAACGGGTGTCGGGTCAAAAGCGGGTGCGGGGTCAGATGTGAGTACCGGTTCAAAAGCGGGTGCGGGATCGGCCGCTGGCGCGGGCTGTTCGCGCACTACTGAGGGCGTGGGCTCAGCGGAATCTTTCTGCTCACTCATGACCCCGTAAATCTGGGTCTCATCCGTCGCGGCAAAAACCTGGGTTTCATCGGTTGAAGCACCGTCTACGGTTTCGACAGACGTCAATACCTGGGTCTCTTCTGTATCTTGGGTCTGCTGGCGGGTTTGCCCAGAGGCAATTTTCCCGTCGGCCAGCACCGTCTCCCAGGTGATCTCAGAGTCGAAAGGTGCGTCGCGGGCACCTGTCTCTTCGCCCTCGCCTGGATCCTCTGCGTTTTCGCCACGTTGGAACATTCCGACCTCCCTGTTTAGAGCCCAACATATCGCCTAACCAGCCCTTGTCAGCGTAACCAACGCCGCCAAACACCTAAAACACGTCGGTTTCCCCAAATGTGCGCCGCGAGGGCGCCTACCGGCCGATAAGATACGTCGAGGTCCTAAGGAGTAGTGATGACGGTCGAAGCTTCCGCGGTGCATGAGGTGTGTGCGCGCTTGCGCTTTGCGGAAGGGCTGCGTAGGCGCTCGGAAGAAGCCCGCGCGGAATCCGCCGTGCAGGAAGCCGCGCATATCTCATTTCTAGAGGGCGGGAGGGTGCCCGCAGAAGAGATCCGCGCCCTCGCAACAACGACGATCGGCCACCTGGGCCCAGGTGAGGCCTACGCAATGGGTATTTGGCGCGCAGCCTGGCGGGTCCAGCAGTCGCTGCCGCCTTTGAACGCCCGCAAAGGTCGCGCCCCAACCGCGCAGCCCAGCCCCGCCGCGATGCTGGGGACGATTCACCGCGACATTTGCTCCTACCTAGTTGCCGGGCGCCACATGGATTCCGCGAAGGTTGCGATTCCCAGCAACCCGCGCGCCATCGCGACCGTCATTGGCGCGTATCGGGATTCTTCCGCACCCGCCCTTGACCGCTGCGCACTGATGTGGCGGACCATCGTGCGGGAAGAGGTGTTCGAGGTCGGCACGACCCCGGCAGCGATCCTGTTCTCAAAATGGTTCCTGGCGACCAGCGGAGTTGAGCCCACCGCGGTGTCGGTCCTGTCCGGTTGGGCGGCGGCAAATCGCAACCGCTACGTCGAGGCGGTCCAAGGTGACGCGGATTCCGCACAGGCCACGCGGCTGGCGGAGCTGTGGTGGGGAATAGTTGCGCAGTCCGTGATCGACGGGTGCGACTTGGGGGAGGGGATTGCGAGGGCGGTGCAGGCTGGCGTTTATCCGCCCTCGACCCGATAGACGGACTACGCCGCGACCGGTTTCGGCGTCTGCGGCGCGCGCCAACCGTAGAGGTCAAGGGGTATGTCGAAGGTGTCCGCGCCCTCGTACACGGGATGGTAGTCAAACAGTTGGCTGGACCGGCGGATGAAGTCGTCCGACAGCGCGACTATCTGCAGCCAGTCGACATAGGCCTGGTACTCCTCATCCCAGTTGCGTGGGCCGCCTATGTTGCCCATTTCCGCCATGGTCGTGCGCAACCGTACGAAGCGGTGAACGTATGCTTCCGCGCTCAGGTTTTCACTCTTTCTTGTGAGCGAGGGCGGACCGGGATTCGGGTTGCTCGTGGCTAGCGCGACAAATGCATCGCGTGAGAGAGGTTTGGGAGCGGCCGGCTTTTCCCAACGGAACAAGTTGTACATCTGGGCGCAGTTGCCCTTGTAGGCCTCCGTGAACCGGGTTAGCTCAGGAAGGGTAGAGATCGGGTGTTCCGCAGGGAGCCCGGACCCCAGGGTCTCCACCGTGCCGGCCAACATGAACGCGGAGAACGGCATGACGAAGCGGTCCTTGCCGCTGTAGAAGTAGATGGCGCAGTGGTCGGCTGCGATGGAATCAAAATAGGAGTTCATTGCCTGGCGCGTGGTCGCAAGGTGGTTCTCCAAGCTACTTGGATCTTCACGTGGAATGTAGGGTGCCAAGGACTCCAAAGGCGACGTAACCATTGCTGAAGAACTTGGGAAACACGCGCATACCGTGCGCAACGCTTCAATGGAGGAGAACACGTTCACAAGGAACGCAATCACGATTGAGAGAAGGAGAACGCACAGGAGGGTCTCTAGAACCGACAGCAGGGAAACCCACGTCGCGTTGGGGGTGAATCCTGAGGAGCCGACCGTGGAGAACTGTCCCATGCTGTAGTAGAGAGCACCCCAGAAGCCACGGGGGGCTCCGTCGGCTACTTTCAGCGCGCCCTCATCGATTGCGGCCGTAAACATCAGTGCGAACCCCACCACGATGCCAGCGGCCCAAAGGAGAATGCCAGACAGCAGAGTCAGACCTGTTAGCCCCCGGTATATCACCGTCTTCACGTTGATCGGCAACGGGCGGACCACCCAGTGGATAGCGCGCCACTCTGCCGAGATGGCGCGGTTCACCAAGAGGCCACGCTGGTTGTAGTTCAGCACCGTGAAAAAGGTGTCTATCAACGTGAAAACAACAAGGAATATTCCGGCTGATAATGCTACGTAGGTCATGACTCTGCTGTCCGAGTGTTTAGATGGTGAGTGGGTTCTTCAATCCGTAGATGTGTACTGCGCCCGGTCCGCCCGCGAACACGGCTTCCGTTGTCGCAGTCCTTGGCACGTCGACGATGGTCACATCCACGTCCGGTACGGAGAAGGTGGCGTTCTTGGCGCCGGGCAGTGCGGAGTCCGCCTCCACCGGTCCGTCAACCACGCGCGTAAGTTGGCTGTGAGCACCATACGTTGTGTTCGTGCCATCAATGTAGCTGACATGCACGCTGTTCACCCCGCCGACGTCTCCCTTTAGGACCTGGCCGCTTTCGGTGCCGTCTAGGCCGTAGAGACCGTCGGTGTTGAAAGCGAGGCCGCCAGCGATCGCGGCGACAGACGCTGGATGAAGCTGCATCCCGCAGGAAGGAACCACGTGTATGTTCACGCCGTCCTCAGGGCTTGGCCATGGAGAAATGGCCGCTGAGCGCCGCAACCTATGGTCGGAGTGATCTAGGCAGATCTCCACGCCCAACGTCGGCCCGTCGGCCACGTTGAAAATCGCTTTCGGGTCCGTGGGGTCCACTTTGAAGTCCCCACCGCTCAGGTCCAGTGGTGGGTAGGCGACGATCTGTTCTGTTATCACCGGCTTGCCGGTGACATCCCAGAGGAGGAAGTCCTCATTTGAGGCGTAGTACTTCTCCGTAGTTATGGAGGTGGCACTCAGGTCATTGTTTATGCCCTGTAGTTTCTCTGCGCCTATGATTAGCGCGCGGTTGCGCACCTCCAACTTCGGATATGAATGTCCCAGCTTCACGAAGTTCACCAGCATGTCGAACAGGGCGCCTTGAATGGGGCCTGTGGAGTTGACCCAGCCCTCTCCGATTGCCCGCACAACGTTGTTTCGCTGTGCAACAGAAGAGTCGTTGAGGATCACTTCCAGATCGTCGACCATTGTGGAGATAGCTGTGCCGAAGACAAATACCGTGTTGGGGTACTTATCGGTGGGGAAGCGCTCATTCAGCGCGGTCAGAATTTCTTCGGCAGGGTCAGCGTCCTTACTTCCGTAGACATAGGGGCCGACGTCGCTGTGCCAGTAGAACTCTGGTGCAACGAAGATGTTGAGGACAGAGTCGTCGGATGCGGCGTCCGCAATTCTTCCAAACGCAGCGTCCACCGCGGACTGCATCACGTCCAGCCGCGCCGCGATATCCCGACTCCTATCCGCAAAAGCGGGATAGGTACCCGCAACAGCGCCCGGTCCATCAACGTCACCAATGCCGACAATGCTGGATGGCGTCGTTGGGATAGCGAAACCAACGAAACGAACTTTGCTGTACTTTGTCATGATCGTCAGGTCCTTACTTCGTTGTCGTCTTGGATGAGGACTGCTTGGCGCTTGCGGTCGCCTTGGTCCCAGATGTTACGGCGCCCTTGGCCCCGGCGTCACCAACCTGCCAGCTAAATGGCGCAAAATCGCTGTCCGTGGAGACCCACGATGGCTTGCGCATCTGGTAAATGACGTTCGGGATCGCGTAGAAGAGGGCCAGCAGGCCGACAAGTATTGCGACGTAGGTGATGGGGCTTCCAACCTTGATCTGATCCGGCGGGATGAAACTGAACGCGTAGGCAATCAGGGAGGAGAAGAAGCCGACGCCTGCCACCGCCCACATCAAACCATTACCCTTCTTACCCAGGCGGAACGGTCGCGGGGTGTTGGGTTCCGTGTAGCGAAGGTGGATGGCGGAAGCAAACATGACCAGATAAACCGTCAGGTACATGAGGTTGGCCAGCTGGTTCAATATCTGGTAGGCCGATTCAACTGAGGGAAGGGTGACGAACAGGATTGCCAGCAGCGACACCAAGCCCGACTGGATCAACAGGATGGTCCACGGCATGCCGGACTTGTTGGTCTTCTGGAACACCTTCGGGAGGTAGCCAGCCTTCGCAACGGTCAACATACCGGTTGAAGGACCAGCAACCCAGGTGGTTACGTTTACCAAAACACCGATGGCCAGCATGATCGCGATGACGGAACCCAGCCAGGGCATGTGCGCCCAGTCAAAAATGTCGAAATAGGTCGTCAGGATCGCAGTGGTGAGGCTGATGTCTTTCGCGGGAATAACCCAGGCGATGATCAGTGTTCCGAATACGAAGATGGCAACCACCAACGCGGCGGAAAGGAAAATGGCCTTCGGGTAGGTCTTGACGGAGTCCTTCACCTCTTTGATGTGAACGGCGTTCATTTCCATGCCTGCGAACATTAGGAAAACGGAGGCGGCTAGGACGATGTTGCTGAAGTTGGAGAAGTCCGGAATGAACTCATCCCAACCCAGTTTCATCTGGGCTTTGTTGCCGCCCAGGATGTAGGCGCCGCCGAAGCCGATCAGGACCGCCATGGGCACGAAAACGCCCAGGATGCCGCCCCATTTGGCCATCTTCTGGATGCCGCTTGAGCCCAGCAGCGCAACAACCAGCGCACCCCAGTAGACGACAAGCACCACGGCCAGAATGAAGAACTTGTTGTTCGACATGGCCAAGGCTTCTTTGTGATTGGGGTTGATATTGGCGAGGGCGACCGCGCCGAACGTCAACGCGGTAGGAAGGAAGACGCAGACTTCAACGAACGCAAGAAACATGGCCATGAAGCCAAGGCGCCCCTTAAATGCTTCGCCGACCCAGCGGAAAACACCGCCTTTTTCCGGCCAGCCGGTTGCCAGCTCAGCGGCGACCAGTGCAACGGGAATTAGGAAGAAGATCGCGGCAAAGAGGTAGTAGAAAACAGAGGACAAACCGTACTCTGCTTCGGAAGGTAGGTTGTTTAAGGAGACCAGCGCGGTGACATTCAGCAGAACAAGTCCGAATAATCCAATGGTCCCAGTGGACTTATTTGTTGGGGCTGCCGCGGAGGACGTCGCGGATGACTGGGCTTTTGAAGCCATGGTGTCACTCTCCTGTAAGTGTTCCATCCAGATTTAATGCTCAGTTCCTATTGAGTGCAGTAGTCCGACAGGAGCGCCAGCGGCTGGTTCACCATATTGGGTTTGCAAGCTGCTGGCTGTCGCTCTACCCACATAAACCACGGGTACCAAGTACCCGGGTAAATGATTGCTCCGTGAAGCGGGTGCTTGCAATGGGTCGTGGCGATAGGAATAACACACAATTATGCCTTGTCAGGGCGTGTTTCGTGTTGCGTTGGGCGTTATTCCCGCCCCGGAGCGGTCTTTTCCCACCCTTTGACCTCACTGCCCACAGTGTGAGACACAAAACACATCTTTTGCGTGCTGGTTCTGGCGCAATCCACAGGGGCGCGATTAAGCGGTGGCGCGCGGCTTAGCGGCCCCGTTGGCTGTGGGTATGGAAACTTTCGATCAGCCGGGTGGCCCGGCAAGAGTATGGGTGCTGACCCATGATGAGGCGCGCTTTGCTTACCTAAGTGAACTGGTGAGACTCTCCGGGGCAACGCCCCTGGCTGTTCCGTCCCGGAGCGCCTCCACTGATGCAGGCGAGGGCGGCGACTTTCCCGTCGGCTCTCCCGCCGACTTTCCTGCCGACCAAGGTGGTGTCCCGGCGGAAGAGGGAGACGTGTTGGTCCTGGACGCGCAGCTGGGGGAGATCCCGGCGTCATTGCAGCCCCTGCCCCGCGTGACCGTCCGGATAGGAACGGGGGAACCGCACACATCATTTCCGCACGACGTCGCGCTCCCTTTGGAAGAGGAGGCGCTTCTTCGTTTGCTTTCAGATATGGAGGTGGGCGAGGGTCTGGGAACCCACGCCCCCCACATTGCCCTAGTGTGTGCGTGGCAAGGCGGAGGTGGCTCAACAACGGCCTCCTACCACTTAGCGGCCGCCTCTGGCGCGGTGCTTGTGGATGCGGCTGGGAACTACGGTGGTGCGGGGCCCTTTGATGGTGGCCTCGGATGGTCAGACCTGAACCCGGGGGACCTGCCACCTCCATTTCGTTTAGTGGCTGGACTGCCAAGGCAGTTCGGTGTTCCCATACTGGGACCACAAACTGGGCTGCCGGTTCGCGCCAGTGCCGATGTAGTGTTCGCGGTGCTTCTTAGAGCCACGCGCGACATGGTCGTTGACTGCGGCGCCGACTTGGTGGCGTGCGCCGCCCTCGCCCAAAAAATGGTGGACCAAGGCAAACGCGTCAGCATCATCACTGTGGGACGCGCAAACAGCAGTGGTGTTCGGGCGCTGGGGCAGGCGTGCGCGGCGGGGCTTGTCGACGCCGGGATGCGGTGTCTGCTGGTGGGCGGGGCGGGTCGGCTGTTCCCGATGTTGGCGGCCAGGTACGGCCTGACATGGCGTAGGGCACCGCGCGCAGGTTCGCGCAGGTGGCAGCGGATTTGGAGGCAGTTGTGGGAGCGGTGAACCTGGCGGTTAGTCGGCGGCTTATGGCACGCGGCGCAACTTCATCGGCGGCCGTAGTGGAAAGTGGTGACGCGGGGACGGGCCCGCAGGCCCGGTTGCGTCAATGGGAGAACCTGGAGGCAGCGAAGCTGGGGATGAATCCCACTTTGATGGCGTTGGTTCGCCAAGCCGGGGTGAGCGACGTCGTTATTTCCGGGCCGAACGGATGGGCGGATTTCGGGCGTGGTCTGGAGCCTGTGGACGTGGGGCTTTGGACGGAAGAGGACTGCCGCAGGCTCGCTATACAGATGGCGGCCGCTGCATCCCGGCGCCTAGATGATGCACAGCCGATTGTGGACGCGGTGCTCCCAGGGCCCCTTAGATTGCACGCAGTTTTGCCTCCTATTGCTGGGAGTGGAACCTCAGTTTCTTTGCGTGTGATGCGCCCGCACCCGTTTTCGCTAGAGGAGTGGGTTGCCTCAGGCGGCGTCACTTCCGACCAGGCGCAGAGCCTGTCAGGGTTGGTGAGTGAGGGGCGCTCCCTGCTGATTGCCGGGGCGACCGGATCGGGAAAGACGACTTTGATGGCAACGCTCCTGGGTCTTGTTGAGCCGGAGGAGCGCATAGTGGCTATTGAGGAGGTCAGTGAACTCTCCGTTGACCACCCGCACGTCATCCGCTTGCAGGCGCGCAGTCCGAATATTGAGGGCGAGGGCGGAGTGGGGCTGGAAGAGTTGGTTCGCGCCGCGGTTCGGATGCGTCCGGATCGGCTGGTGTTGGGGGAGTGCCGCGGACCGGAGGTGCGGGAGGTTCTGACCGCCCTCAACACGGGGCATGAGGGTGGGATGGCGACCATTCACGCCAACTCCATTGAGGATGTGCCAGCGCGGTTGGAGGCCCTTGGGATGCTTGCCGGGATGGATCCAGCGGCCGTGGGGAGGATGGCGCAGGCGGCGTTTTCGCGGGTCGTCTTCTTGAAGAGGAGAAGGGATGGTGCGCGCACTGTTGACGCCCTTGGCGTACTCACTTTCCAAGGCGGGCAGTTGGTTGGGGAACGGCTTGAACAGTCGGGTGCGTGGGGCCAGGCGTGGAGTTAGATGGGCTGCTTGCGGGGTTGGTGTTTTCTATTGCGGGTCTTTTTGGTTTGGCAGAGGCGGAGTTCCGAGGTCGGCGCAGGCGCCTGCTGGAAACAGTGAAACGCATGGAACTTGGCCGTGCAGAGCGGGAGGGTCGCGAAGCGGTGGCGCCCAGCGAGGACGCCGTTGCGCCCATCGGGACTTCGGAAAGTGGTCGGAAGGTGGCTTTCTGGCAGTTTCGGCGCCGTCGTAGAGAGAAAGTGGATTTGGCGGCGGCGTGCACGGAGGTCGCCAGCCGTCTTGACGCCGGTGCCAGCGTGAAGCAGGCGTGGGAGCGCGCGTGGATTAGGCAGGGGGACGGCACAACGGGCTTTGATTCTGACGGGCTGCCGCTCTACTTTCAGAGGGCCGCGGGAGATGGCCCCCAGTTGGTCTTGGCGGCCACGCGCTTCAGCGCCATGACGGGTGCGCCACTGAAAGATGTCCTTTTCAGTTTGTCGCAGAGCCTGGGAGAAATGGAAGAGGGTGCGGCGGCCCAGAGGGTCGCGTTTGCAGGGCCAAGGCTGTCGGCCGCGATTCTGAGTGTGCTGCCATTCGTGGGTCTGCTGGGCGCTCAGTTCCTGGGGGCCAACCCGTTTGCCTGGTTTGTTTCGGGGCCTTTCCCAGCGTTCGTCGGGATGCTTGGCGGCGGGTTTGCGCTGGGTGGGACCGTCCTCAGTAGAGCAATGGTGGCGACGGCGGCCAAGGCATCAGCCGGCGCACTGATGGGGCCTGCCCTGTGCGGGCTTGCCGCTTCCGGACTGAAAGGAGGTGCCGCGATACCCTCCGTCTTGAGGGCTCTGGGGGAGGCGTTGGGGGATGAGGAGTACGTGAGGGTCGCCCTCGAACTGACACTGGGAGCAACTTGGGCCGAAGCGTGGGACCCCACTCCAAGAGGAGGTGAGCTGCTGGAACGCGCGTTGGCGCCGGGGTGGGAGGACGGGGTGTCTCCCATCAGGCTCTTGCACCACTTAGCGAAGGATGCACGCAGAAAGTCCGGGGCCGCCGCGAAGGAGGCAGCGGAGCAGCTGGCTGTGAAGCTGGCTGTCCCACTGGGAGGATTATTGTTACCTGCGTTCGTGTTGTTGGGGTTGATCCCCATCTTTTTTGCGCTTGTGGGCAGTTCGCTGGGGACGCCGCTGGGGTAATGGTGACTTCGCGGAAGAAGTGGGGGCCCAGACGTGATGTCCCCGGGCCCCCACGAACTCACGTCAGATTTGGGGTGCCAGGTCCCTGCATTGCTCTGCGAGGGCGGTTATGGCATCCCAATCCTTAGCATTTACTAGATTCGTTGGGGTCAGCCAAGTTCCACCACATACAGGGACGTTTGGTAGTGCCAAAAACTCAGGTGCCGTTGTAAGCCTGATGCCCCCGGTTGGGCAAAATGACACCTCAGGGAACGGTCCTCCCAACGCTTGGAGCGTGGCTGTTCCACCAGCAGCAACCGCTGGAAAGAACTTCATGAAGCGGAAGCCGTCCGCGTACGCCAGCATCAATTCGGACGCCGTGGCGGTGCCTGGTAGAAGCGCCAAATCCGCGTTGGTGAATGCTGCTCCCATGGCCTGCGTGTATCCGGGGGTCACCGCAAACGTGCCGCCGGCGTCCTTCACGCGCTGTGCGTCAGCCGGGACCTTCAAGGTTCCGGCGCCCTGCTCAGCTCCGGACACTGTGCTCATCCTTCAATCAGTGTCGGTTCTTCTTGGGGTGGTGGCTGAGACCGGTTGGATGGTCACGCCTGCCCCGCCCGCGCCTTGAAAACACCGCGGGATACTGTGACGCACGCCATAATAGATTCCCACTTCATACGCTAGGACCGGTGAGCAGGCCCAGGTATCAGCATCGGATGTTTTGCGCCGGCGCAGTGACACTGCGGTCGTTTCGACCTCGCAGCGCAGGCTCAGACGGTTCACATAGAAGCCGAGTGGGCCGCAGTCCGCCGACTCGACAAGCCGATCCACAAAGAAGCAGTATGGCAGCCCTTTGGGCCGACCCCTGTGGAAATCTTTCGCGGCTGTCCACAGCTCAGCCTTCTGGGCGCAATCCACAGATCCTCAACCCAGCCCTTCTTTGGACGCTTCTTTGCCGTCATGGTGGAGTGACCAACAAGTTGGGGTTACGCCCGGGAAGGAAGCAGAGATGAGCATCAACGACTGGCTCTTGAGGACAGCGATCAAGACCGAAATGTACTTCGATCCGCCACCGGAGAAAGTGGATGAGTCCGAAGAGGGATCCACGACGGTGGAGTACGCCATCGGTGCAGTTGCA
>CAZTTD010000042.1:5972-18742 GCA_964616925.1 uncultured Actinomyces sp. | reverse complement strand
GGAAACACCCCCGCTTGCGCGGGGAAGAGACTTCCTCACCTGCGAGTTTACGCGGGGAGACCTCCAATTTCAGCAGCCTTCGGGCGTGAGACAAGAAGAAGCCCATCAAGGTCCACGGACTCAGGAGAATCCGGACCGTGAAACCACATATTGAAACCTTGTTCTTCTTGGGGAGCGCTGTGAACTAACGTCACGTTCCTAGAGCCATCGACAGAGCAAACGCGCTCCCAGATCGCGTCCCGCACACGCGGCGAACAATTGCCAACGAAAATGTTAGGTCGCGGCTCTATCAGGAAACGGGATATGTAACCCCTAACGTGATCCGGAATGGCGGGGGAAATCAACACGACAAACATCAAGCCCTCTTGTCTCCTCCGTATTGAATGTGCCCGTCAACTTCCGTAGTCAAAGTATCTCCGATCAAACGGTCATCGTCACGGTTCGGCAGGTGCGGGCTAAGAACGTGCATCAACGCGTCCAGCATTCCTGGAAGCAGCCGGTCTTTCACGATTGCACTGCGTACAGCCTTGCGAACAGTAGTGGGAACGTCCTCAGAACCGTGCGACGCGAAGGCAATCGGAAGTGTAACCGTTGGCTTATAAAGGTCAGCAAGATCGAAGAGCAAAGACCGCGCGTCGCCACGATGAATAATTCCAAGCGCTGGATTTACCCCAATCGCTGCACACGCGGACGCGGCGCAGCCGTACATGATCGAATTCGCGATGTTGAGGCCAATGTTCACGGAGTCGGGTGACGACACATCCCTTCTAAAGCCTTTGATCCCGTGACGTTGTGCAAGCTGGCGGTAGAGTTTACGCATTCTTTGTCCCTCAATCCCGCGCATTGATCGGATGGAGCCACCCTCCACGTGCTCCATCCCGAACTGACGTTTATAGAGGACCATCGCAGCTTCGCGTTGATGCCTCTCATTACTAACGAGACGCGCCTGCGCAATTGACCACCGCGCGGACGAAGTAAGAGGGGTGGCGGCTGTATACGCTGGCACCCCACCGCCGCCGGAGAATAGAATTGTCGCGCCCGCACGCGCGCACGAAGTCGCTGCGGCCTGTGTAATTGAAGTCCCAGGTCCCAACATAATCAGTGCGATGCTGCCGACAGGAACCTGTATCTCCCTCCGGGCCAACTCACCGTCGTTATTTGACAGCGCCACTACCCCGGTTCGATCTTGCACGATATTCGCATACTCAAAGTAAGCGAACGAAACCCGGTCTTCCAACCGGACTTGCTGCCCTGCTGGGATAACAGAGAAAGCAACTGCGTCGGCTGACATAGCCATATTTCACTCGCTCACTAATCCAACCAAGGGGTCGTACCGCAACCCTTCCGGGAGGGGCCCGGCAATTACGCCGCTCAATGAGGGAACGTTCTCCACAGGCGTCATTGTCTCTTCCAGCCTCGTCAACAGTCTCCCGCTCACCGTCAGGACACCCCCAAGTGCCGTACGGATGCTCTCCCGGTCCCCTTTCTCGATCCGTTCTAAGTCTTCTCGGGACCTATTCCACCCTCCCGGGACCCCCTTCGCATCGGCGCCGGTAATCAAAATTCTCTGTGACCTTCTCTCTCGATAGCGCGTAGAAGGAAAGTCCGCGTCTCTATCTACGGTGACTTCCGTGTGTCTTGTCAGCCCGGCAAGGGCGTTCACCGTAGCGTTCGGATCCCATATAGCGTCGATATCAATCGCAGAGGTTTTGGCCGCTTGGGATTTCAGAGAGTTACTGGCGAACTCTTCAAAAAGGTCGTCCTCGTTCTCAATATCGAGGGCGATGTCGTCCAGTGTTGCGGTACCTTTCTCTACAAACGCCTGGACTTGGTCTGGCACTTCTAGGACCGGGTGCTCTTGGAGAAACTGCCACGCCCTCGACAACTCGCTCGGAAAGTACGGCAGATGGCCAGATTCTTCTGTACTGCGAACTATGCGCAACGGCAGATTCTCATGCTGAGGCACGCGCTCAGCACGCCCAGAGTCCTCATGCCGCCACACCCGACCGGCTCTTTGAATCAGAGACGTGGGCGGAGCTAGGTCGGTACTCAACCAGTCGAGATCGATATCCAAAGATGCTTCCAAGGCCTGTGTTCCCACGACTACGACACCGTCACTCTTACCGTATCGCCCGATCCGCTCCTCCAACATTTTGGCGTTGCGCTGTCGGTGTAGCAACGTCATGCGGCTATGTAGCACCACCGGCTTGGCACCCTGTTCCGCAACTCTCAGAGCGCACTCCTGTGCACGGTCAATCGTGTTTACCAGTACCCCCAATCTCGCCCTTGGGTGGTGCTTCATGGTCTCCAGCACCCATTGGGTGTGGTCCGCGGCGGGGTCTCTGCTTGTTACCGATTGGAAGTTGATCAGGTACTGATCCATGTCGAGGGCGGTGGTGCGCGTGCCGGTGTCTTCGTCAGTCGACATCGAAGTCACCGACGGGAAACGCACGTTGTCCTCTACTGCTTTGCGTCCCCGGGTGTATGCATCTACCAATTGATCCCGAAGCTGGGTCGGCAAAGTTGCACTTAGGAGAGTCACCCGCGCTTCTGTAGCGCCCAGCCATCGAAGCAACGGCTGAAGTAACCGTGCTTGGTAGGGGTCAAGGGTGTGGACTTCATCTATCACCACATGGGAATTCGCCAGCGCTAGCAAACGCAGGTGCGTCCATTTCAGCGGGAGGGATGCCATGAGCGCCTGATCGATGGTGCCAACCGTCACCGGCGCGAGTAACTTAGCCGCCCCCGAGGCCACGAACTCTGATGGGAATAGCCCTGTCCGTCCTCGAAATAAATCGTCTTCTTTGCCAGCCCCAGAAAGTGGATGATTGTAAAAATCGTCAAGCCACGCCTCTCCGTGAGCAAGAGCAGCCACGTTTCCAGTATTCCTAAAGATGGCTGATAGGCGCCGCATCATGGCATTGGTTGTTGCTTGGGTGGGTAAAAGTAGTGTCAGGGATTCATCCAACTGGCTGTGCCTGAGCATAAATGCCTCGGTCTTACCGCTGCCCGTCGCTGCCATTACGATCCAGAGACCATCTCCGGCAGAATCCGCCTCCAACTGCGATCCGCGCGGGTTGAAGTCCCCTAATATTTCCTTCCGTGGATCGGCAAGGCCGGTGTATGCGCCAAGGAGTGTCTCAACGAGCGCGTCGAAGAAGTCCCTGCGCGCCTCCACCCACTGGTCGGGCTTTGTAGGAGTGAGCTCACCACCGTTCATAGACTCTTGCGCGTTTCTTACGCTGGCGTCTTGGGACGCGAGCCTGTCCGCAAGCACGACCAGTCCCGAAAGAAGTACGGTGCTTGTCCCGGACGCGGAGGGGATATCCCCAATGGAAACACCACTGGCCCACTCCACATTTTGAACGAGGTCGTTGCGCGCTTCCTCCCACTCTCCACGCGCATGGCGCTCATAAGATGCTGGGTCCGTATCATCCCAGATGAAGCTTCCGTGGTGCGCCAAAGAAGTTACTGCCGCCAGGCTGCCCTTCAGGTCGGCGTCGCTAAGATACAAATCCTCCGCTAGGTGTGCTGCGCTCACCCGCTCATGCCTGCGAATGTTCGTGCGCTGGGCCGCCGGTTTCTGAATCCTCCGCGACGCTGGGTATCCCAGGGCAGACAGTCGCTCCCGTAATTCTTTCCGCCATGGCGCGGGACGATTAGATGCAAGCTGCAGCTGGAAAACCGGGTTTGCTTTCCCGATGTCATGTAGGCCTGCAAGGAGCATTACTATTCTTTGGGCGTCGTCCCCAAGTTCATCCGCGATTTGGGCACGCAACCTTGGGCGTAGCCACAAACGCCAGAGAGAATCAGCAGCGGCCATGCTGTCAAGCAAATGACATAGGAGCGGGTAAGGGGCCCCCTCTTCTCCTTCTTTAGGCCTCTTGGCCCAAAGCTCTTCACGCGTATTCACAGAGGCCGAACCGTCAGCAGCCCGCAACCGTAGGACTTTGCGCGGCCTACGCCACGTTTAAGGAGCATCCGAAGTGCTTTCGGATCTTCGACAAGAGCGATTCCATCGATCAAATCAACCTGTACGGCGATTCTTTCTTTGGAACGGTTCTGTCCTTGGCGTCCCCTCCCCAAAACCTCCCGTTGATGGTTGATGATGCGGACATCAACCAGAGCGGGGGCCAACTTTTCGCTCAACCACGGTGTGATCTCAGTGGCGCTGGAAGCTTCCTCTTCTGACATCTCACCACTTTCAACCAGTTCTTCCAGTGCGCCATCGACGTAAACCGGACGTACTCCGTTCTTGGTCTTTTTTGTTCTTTGCACGGCATTGACCGCAATCCGGAAGGCGACAGCGGTCCCTCTTGGGAGCTCGTCCTCTCTCTCCTCAACAGTCTGCGATCCGGCCGTTGGATTAGTTGGTGGGACCGCTGAGCGAATGAGGTAAGAGGGTGGGCGTCCCGGTAGGTATTCCAACCTGAACAAAACACCTGAACCTTCACGGGCATTTCCTGGGAGTTCCCCAAACAAGGACATGACGTCCCGGTGTCGAGTATTTGGTCCATCTGGCATTCGACCTGCACGTATGCGAAGCTCGTGCTGCGGAACCTGACTGAGAAATGTCATTGACCGTGTCTCCTCATCACTTAGGTGGGTGAACTTCTCCGTTCCGGCGGAGGTGTTTCTGTATACACGTGCGTTCTTGACAATGCGCCATATGTTCCCCGCGTAAGCGGGGGTGCGACACCCATCAAGACAACTGTACCTCATACCCGACGTATAAACGTGAGTTGCGCAATCCCAAGCGTGAGGCTAACATCGACACATGCATAACGCCCTTACAGAGATCCCATGGGTCCGCACCAGCGCCGGTGCGATGACTGTCAAGGATGCTCTGCTGCGCTCCCATGAAATAGAGTCCTTGGAACTTGATGCTCCAGCCTTGGAGGTCTCTTCGACTTATCGTCTACTCTGCCAAGTTTTCGCACTCGTAGTACGGGAAACGGGTGAAGGTTCAAATTTTGACAAAGAAAAGAAACTTGATCCGGGCGCAGTTGACCGCGCAATTGATTCACTGGGGTCCGCCGTAGACCTTTTTGACAACGAACAGCCATTCATGCAACGGCCAGCGCTTCTCCCCGTTGACCAGAGGGACCGGACAAGAAAGATCGGCCGCGGTGATCAGCCAGTAAAGAAGCTGCTTCCATTCATGCCGTCCGATCAAGCCGAACGGTTCTGGGAGCTCTCCGTTGAGACGGATCAGGCTCTAGATTTGCCGGAGGCAGCCTTGGCTCTGGTGGTGTTCCACAATTTCTCCATGGCCGGAAACAACCGATACGACGGGGATAAATGCCAAATGGGGGCGCCGGGCATCCGCTTCCCAGGGCAAGACAACACTGCAACTGAGATGATCTGGAAGGGGCAGAACCTTCTTAACACCCTCAGTTTGAACACGCCGATGTCTTGGGTCAAGGAGGGTGGCTTGCCCGCTTGGGCAGACCGAACAGGTGCGGTCTCCAGAGATCCGAAGACAGGATTCCTTCCCCCTCTGTGGACGGCTTCTTGGAGCTCTAACGCCGCAGTTGCGTACTGGGAAGATGACACACTCACAGGAGTCAGGACGGGTGGTGTCCCTTCTGAGTGGCTGCCGACAAAAGGGATTGACGACAAGACTCTGAAGAAATGGTGGGATGACAGAAACACGCAAGATCCCTTCTATCTCTATGTCCCTGACCGTGCAGGGGATCTGAAGGCGCAGAGGCTGGATCTTCAAAGGGACACATTGGACCTAGCAGTGGAGTGGAACGCTGATTCTAAAGCCGAAAAGCTGATCAGTGCTGGCCGCCAACACGTGTCGCGCCCACGAAACCGCGATTTGATTTTCTTCCGCCACCAAGTGGGTGGTACGGCCTCTTCGCCCTCCATCAGGGCATCACAAGTCTTAGTGGGAAACCGGGATGTCTGGGCACCGGATGAGGAAGTAGCGTACAACGTGTGTGAGTACTCTGAACTCATAAGGAAGCTACATTTCACGGTGACCGGGGCATTCCGTCGCAGACGTGCTTCAGATAAGACCGGTGCGGGAAGTGCAGTACTTGATGCGTTGGAATCCCGCAGGGCAGACGCTTCTGCCTACTTTTGGCGCGAAGTCTCCAGTGCGTTCAACCAGTACATCGCGCACGCACACGACGATCCCATGTTAACTGAAGAGGACGTGCGTGCTTTACGCACAGCCTGCATGAACACCTTCGACCAAGCCGCGGGGCCGTATTGGAGCCAGCACAGGCAGTCGATTGAACAAGTGAGGGCAGAGGTGGAGCGTAGAGTCAATTGGCAAACCAAGGTGGATGGGACGGATGACTAGAGTGGCTAGCGGAACAAACCAGGCATTGGAAGATGTCATCGGATTCGTGCTCTCGATCAGAGAAACCGATCGCGGAGCGACGGCGCGAATCCGCGCTGGACTGAATCCAGAAACTGAACACAGGGCATACGCGGAGATCCTTCCGTTGCTTTCTCCCGAAGTAGATCCCCGCACCGAAACGGCGCTGCTGCGTAGCGCTGCGCTGGTCGCAAGCCACCCGACTATCAGCCAATTGACTGAAGCCAGATATCCGATTGGCGCAACCTTCAGAAGATTCAGCACTGAGCTTGCAAAGAGACGCGGGGCAGAGAACCCCTATGAGGTAAATGCGGCCAACCCCGACAGCATCGCGTTTCGTCTGGGTCAGCTGCCGGACCAGGACCTAGATAGTGCAACCTTGACACTGAACAGGATCCTAACCCTCGGAGAAGGCCTCGGCGTGAACATTGATTACTTCAACCTTGCCAGAACACTTCTACGCTGGGGGTACGGAGCCACGTCCTCCTCCATTGACGCTCGCAGAACACCCCTTCGTGATTACTACCGATACTCGCAACGCCGTCCCACGGAAAAGGAAAGCAAATGAACACGCAGTTGACCATCCACATAATCAATGAAGTTCCTTGGTCAAACCTCAACCGTGATGACACCGGCATGCCGAAGCGACTTCGACAGGGCGGAAAGCAGCGCGGAATGCTCTCTTCGCAGTCCATTAAGAGAGGCGCCCGCGCTGACTATGAAATGAAGAGCTTGGACATCTCCGTGCGGTCAGCAAACTTGGGAGCGCTGGTTGCCGAACGCGCCCTCGAACTCAGCCCAGCACTGGACAGAACTCAGACAGAAAGGCTCGCTAACAAACTGATTGGCACGCTGACGAAAGGGGAATCCAAGTCCGCTGCCGCAGAAGGTAAGGAAGCGGGCCGGTCTGCTTGGCTGTCAGCCGAAGAGATAGAGACTGCCGCTCAAGCCGTGGCGCAGCAACTGGATAAAGCAGATTTTGTCGGTACAGGTAAGTCCGGATCCCTTGCAATTGCCGGCTTCGGACGGATGTTTGCTGCGCGCCCTGAGTTGCAAACCGAAGCTGCGGTGGCCGTATCCCCTGCAGTATCAACTCATGAGACGGTAATAGAGACAGATTACTTCTCAACTGTCGACGACAGACCCAGTGAAGGTCAGGGCAAGGGTGCTTCTTACCTTGGTGTTGCAAGCTACATCAACGGAGTCTTTTACCGTTCAGTCACTATCGACAAGGAACAACTGAAAACCTCGTGGAGTGGGTACGGGCAACCGGACGCTCCGCAAAAACTGGAGCAGTTCGTTACCTCCCTCATTTACGGCATGCCGCGCGGCAAAGAGAAGTCCACAGCACCGTACACGGCGCCCGCCCTCGTACTGATCGAAACTCAGGCTTACCGGGTGGCCTATGACTTTGAAACACCCGTCATTGCAGATCGTGAAGGTGGATTCTTGGCCGCAACGTTGCGTCGCCTGAAGGATGAGCGGGACGCAGCACTGAGCTTCGATCCGGAAAACTTCGGATCTCCTATGGCGGTAGCCGGAACGGCTTCGGACTTGGAACAGTTCGGTTTAGAAGTGCTGAACCGCCCCCAATTGTCCGCACGAGTTGCGGAATGGATTCTCCAGTGACGTCCACTTATCTGCGTCTCTCTGCTCCTATGCAGAGCTGGGCAACCTCACGGGTCACGGGGAACATCGTGAGGACCCAGCCGGAGCCGACGACAGATGCGCTGAGGGGACTGGTGGCTGCTTCACTCGGTGCTAAGAGAGGGCATTGGCCGGACTGGCTTCGTGAACTCCAGTTCACCATCCGAATTGACCGTGCGGGGTCGCTGGTCGATGAGTTCCAAACGATAAATCCACGAGAGGAAGACCTGGAGTTTCAGCGACGCCTTTTCGCACTCACTGCTGGAAAAGCTTGGAGTAAGTCAGCACATTTCACGCCCGACGGGCAAAATCTAACGGCCATCGTGCGTCGGACTTATTTGGGGGATGCGGAGTTCCTAGTGGAAGTTCAGGCGCAAGAGCATGATGAAGAGGTCACCCACGCGTTGCGTCACCCGAAGTTCACCCCTTATTTGGGGCGAAAAGCGTTCGCTCCGACCTTTCCCTATTATCTGGGGATTGGGGACCAGGATCTCCTTGAGAGCCTGCCGACCCTCGGACGTAACATGCACGTGAGCGAAAGCGAGCCCAGCTGGCAGAAGGTCGGCCGACCGGATCCTGCTCTTTACGCGGACCAAATGGAAGCTAGCGGGTCTAGAACCGCCGTGATACAGCTGTTGAAACCCACTGAACGAACAGCTGTTGAAGTTCCGGCGCTCCCCTACGCTGAGTGGCTGCGCTCCGTGCGAATGTTGGTCGCGGCATCGTGAACTCCGCCGAAACACCTAGACCTTCGGCGTCAGACGGCCTTCGCGCCTTATGGTCCCTTTGAATCCCGCACCCTAAACCAGAAGAGGCAGCGCTCCGGCGCTCCCCTACCCAGCCAGCAGCCGCTCTATTTCCGCAGCTTTAGGTACGCGGCCGGAAACAAGAACCTTCTCATCTACGACAAGCCCTGGGGTCGACAGCACACCGTAGCTCATAATCTCTGAATAGTCGGTGACTTTTTCAATCTGAGCGTCAAGTCCCAGCGCATCCACTGCTTTGCGCGTCTGCTTTTCTAGGTTGACGCAGTTCCTGCAACCGGGGCCCAGAATCTTGATGTTCATGATTGAATCTCCATTTCAGTTTCACTCTTGTGGTCTTGTATTCGGCGGAGCAAGTCCTGGACCCTTTCCTGGATGTCATCCCGTATCGCACGGGCCACGCTCAAGGGTTGCCCGAAGGGGTCCGCAACTTCCCAATCCTCATAGTGCTTGCCCGGAAAGACCGGGCAGGTTTCCCCACACCCCATAGTGATCACCCAGTCGGATGCTTCCACGTCGGCGACCTCAAGTTGCTTCGGTGTAGCGGAGACAGGAGCAAGCCCCATTTCCTCCAGCACAACCGTCGTCTCCGGGTGTAACTCATCCGCTGCTTCACTTCCTGCCGACAGTACGGTCACTCCGGGCCCCGCCAAATGCTTGGCAATAGCGGCGGCAATCTGTGAACGGCCCGCGTTCTTGCGACATGCAAACAGGATGACGGTGGGACGCGCGTCAGTTGCCCCGCCCTCGCCCCCACCTTCGTCAATATCAACCATTACCGCCTCCTAGGCATACAGAATGTTGAACAGGTACCCGACAATGATGATTCCCAAGGTCACCGAGCCAAAGAACAGAGCAAGCAGTTGCGGCTTCATCACCCGGCGCAACATGATGCCCTCCGGGATAGACAGGGCAATGGACCCCATCATCAGGGCCATCACTGTTCCTAACGGCATACCCTTGCTCCACAATGCCTGCCCAATCGGGACTACCCCGCCGCCGTTGACGTACAGGGGAACCCCGAACAGGGTAGCGATGGGGACACCGAATGGGTTATCTGGACCGACATATTTCGCGAAGAATTCCGCTGGAACCCACCCGTGGATTGCCGCCCCGATCCCTACGCCAACCACGACCCAGATCCACACCTTCGTGAAGATTTCCTTGGTCTCGTCAAGGGCCACCTCAACCCTTTCTTGAAGGCTGAGCCGGTGTCCTTCAACGTTGCTGACACCCAGTTTCGTGGCGAAGACTGACTGCTCAACCCACTTTTCCAGGTTGAATCTGCTGAAGATCCAGCCGATAACGATTGAGATTATGGAGCCGGCAATCAAGTACGCAATGGCCACGTCCCACCCAAATTCCGCGCCGATCAAAATGGCTGCGGTTTCACTAACCAAAGGGGACGCGATCAAGAAGGTAATGGTGATCGCAAGCGGGATCCCCGCAGCCACGAACCCCATGAATAGGGGGATAGAAGAGCAGGAGCAGAACGGCGTGACAACACCTAAAACAACGGCCAGTACCAACCCCACAAACAAGCCGCGCCCCTCAAGAAATACCCTGGCTCTATCAAGATTGAAAGACGCCCGCATCATCCCAATCAAGAACATGAGCCCGGTCAGGAGCAGCATTATCTTCACCGTGTCGTAGAAGAAGAAATGGAGGGAACCACCTAGGCGTTCGCCCAGATCCAGTCGGAAAGCGCCCTCGAAAACCCAGTTCCAAAACGGCCCGTTTCCCCAGTACAGCAGGCCCCATAGGGCGGCGGCCAACGCCAGAAGCACCCACGTGCGCAGGTTTTGCCCACCTCTGTTGCGGGCTGGCGCGCTCTGCTCCGTCTGCGCAACCTGTTTGACCGAACTCAAGACTGCCCGCCCTCAGTAATCCCTAATCCAGGCCGGGGAAGAGCGCGGTGGAGACGGTCGAGGGCGTCCTCAACCAAAGAGTAGTCAACCCACCGACCCCGCCTCTTGCTGGTTACCAGGTTCGCATCACGCAAGACCTTCAGGTGGTAGCTAAGCAGGTTATCCGGGATCGGAGGACTCATCTGCATGTCACAAACACATGCCGGACCACTCTGTGCCAACTGTGTGAGCAGCGCCAGTCGCACGGGATCCGCGGCCGCAGAAAGAAGAGCAGCGGACTCACCGATGAGCTCCGCGTACTCTGTCATTTCAAATTTGCTTGATTCAACCATATTTGAAGTGTAGGCCCAAGACACCCCGAATACAAACGGCTACTCAGCCCTACGGCGGCGACTGTTGACCGGTGCGCACGCCGTGTCTACTTGGTTGGAAACTCAACTGAGACAGTTTCGTAAACGTCATCCACGGGCTCACCGACAGGGCCATCTATTTTTATGATCCCGCCAAACTCCACGTCTTCGAACCAGACGGAATAGGTGCCCTTGGATTCTGTGGGTATGTTTTCGGAGCCAGCGTACGCACCTAGCCCGTGTTCTTCGCCGTCAGGCGCAATATATGAAATCCACGTCACCAGCCCTTCAGACGTGGCGGTGATTTCAAAAATAGAGATAACGTAACCCGCAACGGACTTATACGAAGCGACCTGCGTTATCTCTGCAAGTTCACCCAATGGCACCGCTTCACCGTCCCCTAGGGTGAGCCTGTCGTGCAGCGATTCCCCATTCAAATCGAAGTCAGTAATCTTGTCGCCCTCATGCTGAATGTTGGTGTAGTAGAAGCACGGGTTATCCTCCGTGGGCTCTTCCGGGCACCTCTCAAAACCGTCCTCGATTCGGGAAGTTCGCATGAGCTCCTCTTCATATCCCCCTTCCAGCATCGATTGCTGGAGGCCCGCGTAATAGGTGGCGTAGGTGTACGCGATTGAACCCGGAACCGTCAGAGGCAGCACCTCACGGATTATGGTGGGATCGTTGGAGGAGAGTGCTTCGAAGTAGGCCTCCAAGTCAGCCTCTGAGGGCCCCTCAGGCTCCTCCGGTTCGGGCTCCGACTGCACCACTTCCTCTTGCGACTGAACCACGTCCGTTGCGGCATCATCCGTTGGAGTGTACGTGCCACCACAACCGGCAAGCCCTAAGGCGCCAGCCAAACACCCTGCGATCAGGGATTTTATTGAGCGTCTCATTTCCCGACCATCTGGGCGCGCTGCCGCTTGACACAAGACCCGCGGCGACCTGACCCAAAGCTCCTCAACGGAATACGTGCTGGTCACACGGGGTTTTCATTGGATGAGGGCGCCCTCGCCACCACTCGTTTGGCGCGCCACCCTACCCGCGCCACCTCGCAACTAACGCCCGCCCCACCCCTACAGAAGGCTCCACTCTCGCAACCGGCGGAATCCCCAGAGAAGGCCCCGCCTCCGCTACAAGTCGAATCTCTTCCGGAACTCGTGGCGAACGTGGCGCCCTCGAACAGCCGCGATGACGACCAGAGTGACAACGCTGAGCGCGACGCACAGGGCAGACGCCCACGGATCGCTCACCAGACCCGTGACTAGGAAGACGGCGGGAACCAAACCAAGGACGGCGGCGAGCGCACTATAAACGACGTGCTCCCCCGGCTCCACCCGCGTCCCCCATGTCACGATCAAGAGCGCGACCAGCGCGGACGTCGCCACAATCGGGATCGCGTAAGTCACCGACCATGCCTCCCACCCCGTGAAGTAATCCCAGTAGGCGGCCAGCAACCACACGAGCACCACCCAGTACAGCGTGCCCCTAACCACGTTGTGCCGCTGCCGCACCGCCGTGAGCACGACCAGCCACATCGTAATCACGCCCAGCCACGCGAAACGCCGGTGCCCAAGGCCCTCAAACCACTCTCGGAAAACCATTTGGATTGCGACCGACGCCAGCACGGCGAGGACGGACATGACGAAAAGCGTCTTCAGCAGGCGCCGGCGGGAGAAGCGTAACGGCGGATCCGGGAACGGGCTGGGCACGGGCGTGCCCCTCACGGACTCCCCGCACAGCGGACACGTTTTCCAGTAGCCCTCGATATCCACAGAGCACGCTTCACACCGCCGCACGCGTCACCTCC
>CAZTTD010000042.1:0-5872 GCA_964616925.1 uncultured Actinomyces sp. | reverse complement strand
CAGTAGCCCTCGATATCCACAGAGCACGCTTCACACCGCCGCACGCGTCACCTCCGCCGGCCCGCGCTCCGCCGGCCCGTGCTCCCCCGCACGAGCCACCTCCGCCAGCTCCCCCTCCGTCACGCGCGTTGCCGCGACGGTCACCGTGACGCCGCGCTCTGTAAGGAACCGCGCGAACTCCCGAACATGGTCGGTCTCCACAAACGGGGAGGAAAAACTAATCGTCGTCACCCCACCCTGCGAAATCAGCGCGAACTGCGGGCGCACGGCAGCAACGTGCAGCAGGGTCCGGCGCACCTGCGCCTCCGCCACATCCGGAAACTTCACCAGCCCCAGGTTGGTGATCGCCACGCTCAGCCCCCGGTTATTCGCGCGGCTCATCTGGCGCAGGAACGCGTCCTTCACGGGTCGAGGGACCAGGCGCAACGCCAAGTTTCGCTCCAACCGCACCAGTCGCCGCACCTTCTGTTCGAGGGCGTCCGGGTTGGCCCCGGCACGCAACTGCGCCTCCAGGCTGCGGCACACGGCGCCGAAGTCGTCCTCGCCCGCGCGCTCACCGTCGCCCTCGTTCGTCGAGTACGTATGCGTCAAACGGATCGTTGCAAAGAAGTTGCGCGCGGACGTGGACGGGAAGAACTGGCGCAGGTTGACCGGCACGGACGCGGCCAGGGTCGGGGTGTTGCCGAGGCCGCCGGCGCGGAATGACTCAAAGAAAAGCGCCGTCAGGTAGGCGGTTAGGGAGACGCCTTCCGCGCGCGCCAACTGGATGACCTGTTTGGAAGGCATGGCCAACTCAACGACGCGCATCCGGTGATCGGGCGTCCGGGTTCCGCGAGGGCGAAAGACGCCGCGCCATGACCTGCGCTCTAAAAGAGGCGGGGCGCCGCGCGTGGCTAGAGGTTTGGTGGGTTCAAAGAAGTACTCGGCGAAACTGTCCCGCGTGAGGTCGCGGTCGCGGGGTTGATCGCCCTCGCCGGCGCGCTCGCCAACGCCGACGTCCACACCGTTGCCCACGCGCGCGCCCGCACCTGCGCCCTCGCCCCCACTTTCGTCCTCGTCCCCACCGTTGCCCGCGGGCAACTCCCCTGTCGCGCGAAGCGTTGCGTACGCCTCCAGCAGGTCGGTGAAGAACCAGAGCGCGCCGGTCCCGTCGGATAGGGCGTGGAAGACTTCCAGCGAGATCCGCCGCCCGTGATGAACCACCCGAAACAGCAGGTTCCGCCGCCCAGGCTGGTAAATCGGCGCGCACGTATACAGGTCCTCCTCCGCAGCCACGGGCCGCAGATCGCTGTCTTGGAGGTAGTACCAGAAGATCCCGCGGCGCAAAACGGCGTGGTAGAGCGGGTAGCGGTCGTAGGTATGGTCGAGGGCGTGCTGCAGGAGGGCCTGGTCCACCTCGCGGTCCATTTCCGCACTGAACCGGAAGACTTTGGAGTCGTAGTCGCTGCGCGCCGCCAGGAAGATGTTGGAGGCGTTATCAAGGCGCACCCATGCCCGCCCCCGCGCGGTGTGCAGATCGCCTTTCACAGGGACAGCCTAGGATATCGGGGAGCTCAAATAGCAGAATAGAACGCGACTAACTAGGAGAATCATGGAGCAACGCAAGTTTGCCCGCACCGGCCAAGAGGCCTCAGTTGTTGGCCTCGGGACATGGCAGTTGGGTGCCGACTGGGGCAACGTGGAAGAGGCGGACGCTCTCGCCGTGCTAAATGCCGCGGCGGATGCTGGCGTGACCTTTTTTGACACCGCCGACGTGTACGGGGACGGCCGCTCTGAGAAGCTGATTGGTAGGTTCCTGCGCGAACGCCCTCGTCAGAAGATCATGGTCGCCACGAAGATGGGAAGGCGCGCGCCACTGGAGCCGGAACAGTACACCCTGGAGAACTTCCGCGCGTGGACTGATAGGTCGCGGAAGAACCTGGGTGTTGAGCGCCTCGACTTGGTGCAGCTCCACTGCCCGCCGACGGCTGTTTATGCGATGGATGGGGTGTACGACGCCCTCGACACGCTTGTCGAAGAGGGCGTTATGACCGCGTATGGGGTGAGTGTTGAGACGACGGAGGAGGCGCTGACTGCGATTGCTCGGCCCGGGACTGCCAGCGTGCAGATCATATTCAACCCGTTCCGGCGCAAGCCGCTGGATGAGGTGCTACCCATCGCGGCGGAGGCCGGGGTCGGCGTCATCGCGCGCGTGCCGCTGGCCAGTGGGCTGCTTGCGGGGAAATACACGATGGAGACGGTGTTCGGGGAGGACGACCACCGCAACTACAACCGCCACGGGGAGGCGTTCGATCAGGGTGAGACTTTCTCTGGCGTGGACTATGAAAGTGGGGTGAAGGCTGCCGCGCAGTTCTCCGCCCTCGCCCCAACCGGGGTCACTCCCGCGCAGATGGCGCTGCGTTGGATCATCCAGCAGCCGGGGATCACGACGGTCATTCCGGGGGCGCGAAACGCTGAGCAGGCGCTGGCGAACGCGGCGGCGGCGGATGTTGCGCCACTGGATGAGGAGACGTTGGCGAGGATTGAGGACCTGTACGACACCTCGATTCGTGCCCAAGTGCACCACCGCTGGTGATGGGCGTGATTGAAGATCTAGACGGCGCGGACGACCCCAGGTGGGTGACGGCGCTTCCCGTACTCCAGCAGTTGCGCCCGCACCTGACCGCGGACCTTCTTGCGCAGGTAATAGAGGAAGGCGCGCCCCAGGGGTTGCGGTTCACGGGTGTTTTTGTCGAGGGCGAGTGCGTCGCGGTTGCCGGCTGGCGCGTCTTAGCGAACACCAGCGCAATTCGGAAACTCTACGTTGATGACCTGTCGACTGACTCCGCGAAGCGCTCCAAGGGTTACGGCAAGGTGCTCCTTGATCATTTGACACAACAGGCGCGGGACTTGGGGTGCAAGTCGATTGAGTTGGACTCCGGCGTCCAACGCTACGACGCCCACCGCTTCTACCTGCGTGAGCGGATGAACATCAACTCTCACCACTTCCAGAAGGTGCTTTAGGGGGCAGTGCCGGCACCCCGGGCCGTGCCGGGGTCGTGTCGGGGCCGGAGCCTGGGCCTGCACCTGCGCCCAAATCTGGGGTAAGTCCGGGTCGAATACCGGCCCAGTCCCGGGCGAGTCCCGGTCCCGTGGGCTCAGTCCGGGGAAGTCTGGTTCTCGCAGTCGGTGGTTCGTAAGATCGAACGTTATCCCCAATATCGAAGGTTAATCTCGGGATTAACCTTCGATCATGTGCCACAACGTTCGGGCTTAGAGAACCAGTGGATGCAAACCCCCAAAAATGCCAGTGCAACAGCTCGGAGCACCTAGAAATAAGCCTGGAACATCTGGAAAGAAGCCTGGCGCATTCGAAAAAACGGGTGCTCACTATGAAAGGCACTGGCGTCGCACAGACTATCGAAGGTTGTGGTCGATTATCGATACTTGTGCCCGGGAACAACCTTCGATAGTTAGCCACAACCTTCGATAGTCGCGGCCAAGGCCATCTAACTGGGCGGCTGACGGCTGACGGCTGACGGCTGGCGGCCACAGAAAATACCAACGTTGACAGAAGACGCCAAGCCGGCTGAGAGCCCAATCGACTTGACGCCCGTCCGCCCGGTTGGACTCCTACCAAATTGGGGATTTCTGTGCTGAGCATGCCGCCACATTGGGGATTATGTGTTGTGCATGCTTATCGAGGTACTTGGTTCGTAATCCTCCACAGCCGAAGATGGGGCTGGGCGCGAATCTTCGGAATTCAGAACTGCTCCGCCTAGTCTGATCGAAAGATGTGGCAGGTGATCGAAGGATATTCCCGGGCACAACCATCGATTAGGCACCACATCCTTCGATCACGGCGCCGACCGCCACGTTTGGTCGACAAACTCCGAACGATGTGCCCAACTTGCAACGTTGTGCCCGAAACAGGGCCGATCTGCGAACGTTGTGCCCAACTTGCAACGTTGTGCCCGCCGTCGAACGATGTGCCCGGGAACAACGTTAGTTTCGTGCCACATCGTTAGCTGGACATTCCTCCCAGGTGTTTTGCGAACGTTGTGCCCGAAAAGAGACCGACCTGCGAACGATGTGCCCAACTTGCAACGTTGTGCCCGCCGTCGAACGTTGTGCCCGAAACGGATCCACTCAGCCCGCCACTCAGCCCCCCACTCAGCCCGCCGCTCATCCCCACTCAGCCCCTCAGCCCGCGATGTCCCGCCGGCGAAAACCCACAAACCCAATGGCGAGCAGCACCACCGTGACCAGGCTGATCCGAAAAAGACCCCACCAGTCAGCATCTGAGTCAGTCACGTTGGGGATGTGCCAAAACGGGCTGATCGCCAATGCCCAGTCCCAGAGCTTGAAGCTGGGGCCAAGCAGTGTGAGGCCAAATGAAGCGAAAACACCAACCCATGCGGCAAGCGAAACCGCTGGCCGCGCACCGACCACCGCGACGGATACTGCCACCACCGTCCACACCGCCGGTATCGTAGCGACCGCTTGGAGCATTGCGTCGCCAAAACCAACCCCAATGTCGCCGGTAGACGCAAGTGCAGCAATCACGACCCCCGCGACCAGCACATACAGCGCGGAGATGAGGAACGCGAACACCACGCTGGCCCCGTAATATCGGGACCGGGCAACCGCGCCGGCCAGAATCGGCTCCACCCGATCCTCCCGCTCCTCACTGCGAACCTTCAGCATCGTCTGCACGCCCGGGATCGCGGCAACAATCCCAACTAAGCTGAGGATCATAACCACGAAAGCTGACACCAGCGCATCCGGCGTGGTGGCGCCAGCCGCAAGGATCCCGGCCACCGCACTGTCTTCGCCAAGGACGTCCTTCACCGAGCGCGCGAAGTAGCCGAACACCACACCAAGCAGCACGAACGCAACCGCCCAAGTCCCCGCGCGCCCCACGTTCAGTCGTACCGCCAAACCCCATGTGGAGTGCAGTTTGCCGCGCGCAGGTCCTCTTCGTGGCGAAATCGCACCCTGCCCGAAGTCCCGCCGTGCCTGCATGGCAAACGCAACGATCAACAGGGTGATGGTGAGGGCGAGGGCGTAGAGTAGCGGCCACCAATCATCTTCCGTTGCCGGCCGTGTCTGTGTCATCCATCCAAGGGGGTTAGCCCAGATAGTCCATTCCTCGGCGCCAATGGAATAGGCAAATCCGCGCATCACGAACAAGACGCCCAAGAACGCTACCGCCATCGAACTGGCCGTATGCGCGTCGCTTCCCAACTGCGCGGTCACCGCCGCGACAGCGGCAAACATCCAACCGGACGCTGTGAAGGTCGCAGCCAGCAGCACCGATGCCTGCCAGCCACCGCCGCAAAGCACGGTCACCAAACCTGAAACCAAGCCGACCAGTAGAGAGCCAACCATGGCCACGCCGACCCCCGTCAGCAGCCGCGCTGACCGACCTATCACCCCCGAGGCAATAAGTTCCGCCTGCCCGGAATCCTCCTGTCCGCGCGTGGCCTTCACGACGGCAAGAATCGCGCCCAACGCGGTGAGGAAACCACCAAGAGCTAGGGAGCGCCACGCATTGAATCCATCCGTCGTCGACAGGTCGAAAGCCGGACCAAAGACCAGGCCAACTGCAGGGTTGCTGCCCACCGCAGCCGCGAATCCCATGCGGTCCGCCTGACTTGGGAATAACCATGGGTAAATCAGAACTGAAGACGCAGACAGGGCGGTTGCGATTGCGATCCATGGTGCAAAACTGCGGATCTCATAATTCAGGGTGGTTCGCAATAGCAGCGCGGTCCCGGTCAACGCGCTCATCGGGCGCCGCCCCCGCCCTCGTACAAACGCAAAAAGAGCGACTCCAGCGAGGGCGGCTCCACCGTCAACGTGGCCAACCCGTAGGGCGCTAGGAGCGTCA
>CAZTTD010000041.1:9143-18996 GCA_964616925.1 uncultured Actinomyces sp. | reverse complement strand
GCCCGGACTGGTGCCCGGACTGACGCCGGGACATATTTCCTTACGCATATGTTCCGAATTACGCGTGTGGCCTACCGGGCCGACCTTCGTGTGAACTGTGTTTGACCAGTGGTTTTGCTTATCTTCAGTTCTCAGGCGGACAGTTGCCTAGAGTCGTAATTGGTTCGAACGTTTCCAAATGTCACGTTCAAAGGCAGAGGTGCCGCGAACCTGTGGAGTGATGCCATGGTGGGGTCAGACCTATTCATCCCGTCGACAACAGCGGTCGCGTCAAACCTGATGGTCACGGCGCTGGTCGCACTGATCCCACTTCTGACCTTCTTCATCCTGCTTGGCGTTTTCAAGGTCGCAACCCACTGGTGTGCAGTGGCATCTTTGGGCGTCGCAATCTTAGTTGCGGTAGTGGGATTCCACATGCCGTTTGCGCTCTCACTGCTGGCGGCATCCCAGGGAGCACTTTTCGGTGTATTCCCAATCCTCTTTATTGTGATCACCGCGGTTTGGAACTACCGACTCACTGAAGAATCGGGTCGCTCCAAGGACGTGCGGACTGTGTTCGCCATGGTCGGGAGAGGAGACAAACGCGTCCAGACCCTCCTGATTGCCTTCAGTTTTTGCGGACTCATGGAAGGCTTGGCCGGTTTCGGCGCGCCCGTTGCCATATCCGTGGCCATGCTTTACGCCGTTGGTGTCCCCGGAATTAAGGCCGCCGTGGCGGTAATGGTCGGCAACGCCCTGAACGTAGGTTTCGGTGCCATGGCAATCCCCGTGACCACGGTGGGCCTACTTGGCGGCGAATCCCCGGACATCGTTGCCGCGACAATGGGCCGCATCGTCCCACTCTTGATCGTCTGGACGCCAATCCTTCTTCTCATGATTGTTGACGGGAAGAGGGGTGTGAAGGAAGTGTGGCCGGCCGCCCTCGTCGCGGGGATTTCGATGGCCGGTGGACAGTTCATTGGCGCAACGTTCCTTCCTTACCAATTGACCGCGGTCTTTGCCTCCCTACTTTCCTTCATCGCCATCGCAGCATTCACTCAGGTGTGGAAGCCAAAGACACCCGCCGAACAGGCATCCAAGGCGGAATCGAAGGGATTGACGGTGTCGCGGGCCGTCCTCGGACTGCTCCCATATTGGCTTGTCGTAGTGATTCTGGCTGGGACGAAGCTGTGGACGGTCGGCATAGATATCCCATCTGCACTGTCCGCGACGGACCTCAAATTCGGATGGCCCGGGTTGGATGGGATGGTCGGAACGATAGGCGGAGAGGTCTCGACGGCGACGGAGTTCAATCTGCAATGGCTCTCCTCGCCCGGAACCGGGCTGCTCCTGACGGGCCTCATCGTCTCCCTTGTCTACGGATACACCAGTTCCGGCGGACTCTACCCGTACAGCTTCGCCAAGGGGTTGGGTGCGCTGGGTCGGACGATCTTTGAGCTGCGGCTAACCATCGTCTCCATCGTGTTCATCATGGCTTTGGCCTACGTGATGAACCTGTCGGGGCAAACGGTTGCGATCGGTACGTGGCTGGCGCGAACAGGGTTCATGTACGCCCTCGTCGCGCCACTTCTTGGCTGGATCGGGACGGCCGTGACCGGCTCCGCCACCTCCGCAGCCGCGCTATTTGCAAGTCTGCAGGCCACGGCTGCTGGCCAAGCGCACCTGTCGCCGCAACTCCTCTTGGGCGTCAACGAAATCGGCGGTGGCATCGGGAAGATAATCAGCCCCCAGAACTTGACCATCGCGGCCTCGTCCATAAACCAACCCGGCAGCGAACCGGAGCTTCTGCGAAAGGCCCTTCCCTACTCCTTACTTCTGGTAGCGCTGCTTGGCGTTATCACGTTCCTCGCGTCGCGGGGAATCCTCGGATTTGTCATCGCATAGAGCATAGATAGGAAATTAAGTGAAGATTGCGTTATTCGCGACATGCATCTCCGATGTCATGTTCCCACAGGCTTCGCAGGCAACAGTGCACCTGCTGGAGCGGTTAGGACACCAGGTTTACTTTCCTGAGTCCCAAGGATGCTGTGGACAGATGCACATCAACACGGGCTACTACCCCGAAGCGATCCCGTTGATCAAGAACCACGTAGAGACATTCCAGCCGGTTTTGGATGGCGAATGGGATGCGATCGTGGCGCCCTCGGGCTCCTGCACAGGGTCGCTTCGTGAACAGGCCGCAATGGTGTCCGACGTGGAGGGATTGCCGAAACTGGCGGCGTACGCCAACGCCATTGCGAAGAAGACGTACGACTTGCCGGAGTTGGTCGTGGACGTTTTGGGTCTCGAGGACGTCGGCGCCTACTTTCCCCACCGCGTCACTTACCACACGACCTGCCACTCCCTGCGGGTCGCGAAAGTGGGGGATAAACCGCTGCGGCTTTTGAAGAACGTCGACGGTTTGGATTATGTGCGACTCCCGGATGCAGCCGTCTGCTGCGGGTTCGGCGGCACCTTCACCTTGAAGAACCCGGAGACATCCGCCGCGATGCTCTCCGACAAAATGGCGAACATCATCTCCACCGGGGCAGAGATCGTGGCGGCAGGGGACTACTCCTGCCTCATGAACATCGGCGGCGGCCTGTCCCGCACGCGCGCCGGCATCCGCGCCATGCACCTGGCGGAAATCCTGGCAGGAACTAAAGATGAACCCTGGGTCGCCCCGGCTACAACCACAAAGGTAGGTGCCTGATGAAACTCTCACTTTCTGAACTGGCCAAACGCCTGGACTTCGGTGGAAGTTGGGCAAAAGAAGACATTGAGGCCGCGGAGTTGGGGTGGACACCGGGGGCGGAAATCCCTGAGGATCCGCTGCGCTGGGGTCTGCCTTTCCGCGCGGCCGCGGACGAAACCCTGCGCAAGACGCAGATGCGCCGCAACCTTTCCTATGCAACCGGTGTGATCCGCGACAAGCGTGACCAGCGCGTTCTTGAAATGCCGGACTGGGAGGGGTTGCGGGAGGCGGCCTCGAACATCAAGAGACGCACCTTGGCGAACCTGCCGGAATTACTTGAGCAGTTCGAAAAGAACGTTCAAAAACGCGGCGGCATCGTCCACTGGGCCAAAGACGCTGAGGAAGCCAACCAGATCATCTACGACATCCTGTCCGAAAAGCAGGTTGATGAGGCCGTCAAGGTGAAATCCATGGCGACCCAAGAGATCAACATGAACGAATACCTGAAGGAACGCGGTATTCAGGCGTGGGAGACGGACCTGGCGGAGATGATCGTCCAGCTTTCCGAAGACATGCCCTCCCACATCGTTGTTCCCGCCATCCACAGAAACCGAGCGGAGGTAAAAGCGATCTTCGAATCCCGCATGGGGGACGCGCCGGACGACATGGGGAATGAGCCGCGGGAGTTGGCGATGGCTGCTCGCGCCCACCTGCGCCGCAAGTTCCTCTCCGCGAAAGTCGCCATCAGCGGCGCCAACATGGGCATCGCGGAAACCGGGACGCTGGCAATTTATGAGTCGGAGGGCAACGGTCGCATGTGCCTCACCCTCCCCGACACGCTCATCACCCTTATGGGGATTGAGAAGATCGTCCCCACGTACCAGGACACGGAGGTATTCGCGCAACTGCTGCCGCGCTCCGCAACGGGGGAGCGGATGAACCCCTACACGTCCTTCTGGACCGGTGTGACCCCGGGGGATGGGCCCCAGGAGTTCCACCTGATCCTGCTGGACAACGGTCGCACGGACGTTTTGGCGGACGAGGTCGGACGCGAAGCCCTCAAGTGCATCCGCTGCGGCGCGTGCATGAACATCTGCCCCGTTTATCAGCATGTCAGTGGGCACGCGTACGGTTCCGTCTACCCCGGGCCGATCGGTGCGATTCTAACGCCGCAGCTCACGGGCCAGTTCGAGGACGGGGATCCGGGGGCCACGCTGCCGTACGCCTCGACCCTGTGTGGGGCGTGTTTTGAGGTTTGCCCGGTGAAGATCGACATCCCATCCATCCTGGTTCACCTGCGCCACCGCAAAACGGAGGAGAACCGCGGTGGGATTCCCGACGTCTGGGACATCGGCATGGCTGTGTCATCCAAGATCATGGCGTCCGGGAAGGGCATGGAGGCCGCCGGCGCCGCGCTCCATCCGGCGCGCATCCTTGGTGGTCCCGGCCGCAAGATCGGGCATATCCCGCTTCCCTTGGCGAAGAACTGGACTGGTGTGAGGGACGTGCCCGCGCCGCCCTCGCAAAGTTTCCGCGAGTGGTGGAAGCAGCACCAAGCCGAAGGCGACCGCCCGTGCGACCACGGGGTAGAGGCGAGCACGCCGGTCTGGGCGGAAGAAAACGTTGGCAAACCCAGCCAGCCGACTACGCCTTTGGAGCGAGCTGCGGACCAGGCCGATTCAGAGACGTTGATAGAGGAGTAGGACAGTGACCGTGCAACCAGACGCGAAGAGCCGCGCAGCAAAAGAGACGATTCTTCGCCGCATTCGCGCGGCGGGTCCCATTCCAGACCCCACCATCCCGCGTGATTATCGGGTCGAGGGCGATGCTTCCAAGGAAGGTCGGGCCGCCATCATTGATGAGATGGAAGAGGCACTGATCGATTACACGGCGGTGGTAACGAGGACGGGGGAGCACGGATTGGCTCGCGCCATCACGGACGCCCTAGCCGATGTCTCCTCTGTCGTGATACCTCCGGGGTTGCCGAAGAAGTGGCAGAAGGCTGCGGCACAGGCCTGTGAAGTCCGGGTCGATGACCCGCCTTTAAGTAAGGCAGCGCTGGACGGGACGGACGCGGTCCTCACGGCCTCTCGCGTCGCCGTTTCCCTGTCGGGAACCATCATGCTTGATGGCGAGCCGGACCAGGGGCGGCGCGCGATCACCCTGATCCCCGACACCCACGTGATTGTTCTGCGTGCGAAAGACATCTACAAGACCGTTCCTGAAGGTGTCGCTATTCTTGCGGAGCACCCGGACCGGCCAACGACCTGGATCGCGGGCCCATCCGCTACGTCAGATATTGAACTGGTCCGTGTGGATGGCGTGCACGGCCCGCGAAACCTGAGGGTGATAATCCTAGAGTGACGGCTACTCGTCTAGCGTCGACAGGTCGCCCTCGTCCTGACCCAAAGCCCGTGCCCGCAGAACCCGGCGCAGGATCTTGCCGGAGCGGGTTTTGGGCAGGGATTCCACGAACACGACCTCGTCCGGCTTCGCGATCGGTGACAGATGGGTGCTGACGTGGGCGCGGAGTTCTTCGGCTAACTCCCGATCGCCCTCGTGACCTTCCTTCAGCATCACGTAGGCGTGGATCGCGTTCCCTTTGATTTCGTGGGGAAGCCCGATCGCCGCGGCTTCCGTGACCAGCGCGTGGGAGGCGATCGCGGACTCCACCTCCGCCGTGCCCAAGCGGTGACCCGAGACCTTGATTACGTCATCGGTGCGGCCGATGACCCAGAAATATCCGTCCTCGTCCACACGCGCCGCATCCCCCGTAGCGTACTTGCCCGGATACTGGGTCCAGTAGGTGCGGATGTAGCGTTCGTCGTCCTTATATATAGTGCCCATCATCGCAGGCCACGGGTTGGTGAGAACCAGGAAACCCTCCGTCCCAACGGGGACTTCCGCGCCCTTCTCATCCAGAATTTGCGCCTTCTGACCGAACACGGGCATCCCGGCGGACCCCGGCTTCTGCGGCATCGCAGGCACTCCCGTTATCTGGAACATGCCCGTTTCCGTCTGCCACCACGTGTCCATGATGGGCGCGTTGCCTCCGCCGATGACCTCATAAAACCACTTCCAAGCCTCCGGATTGATCGGCTCCCCGACCGTCCCAAGGAGGCGCAGGGAGGACAAATCGTGCCTCGACGCCCACGCCTCCCCGAAACGCATCAGGGCGCGGATCGCGGTGGGCGCGGTGTAGAACGTCGTGATCCCGAACTCCTCAATCAACGACCACCAGCGGTCGGGGTGGGGGTAGGTTGGCCCGCCCTCGTACATAAACGAAGTTGCCCCGTTCAGTAGCGGTCCGTAAACGACGTAGGAGTGGCCCGTCACCCAGCCCGCGTCCGCAGTGCACCAGAATCGGTCCTGGTCGTGGATGTCGAACGTGTCGTGGAGGGTCGCGTACGTGCCAACCATGTAGCCGCCGTGCGTGTGCAGGATGGCCTTCGGTTTCCCCGTGGATCCGGAGGTGTAGAGGATGTAGAGGGGGTGGTCGGAGTCGACCTGGACGGTTTCGCATTTCCCGCGCGCGATCGGCAGGGAGGTCAGGTCGTGATACCAGTGGTCGCGTAGGGGGTCCATGTGCACGTCGGTGCCCGTTCGTTTCACGACGAGGACGTTTTCCACAGCCGGGGAGAACCTAATCGCCTCATCCACAATGTTCTTGAGTGGGAAGACGGAGCCATTCACCCAAGACCCGTCCGCAGTGATGACGACTTTGGATTCGGAGTCGTCGATGCGCGAAGAGAGGGCATCCGCGGAGAAGCCCGCGAAAATGACGGAGTGGACCGCGCCCAGTTTCGCGCATGCCAGCATCGCGAACACCACCTCCGGGATACGCGGCAGGTAGATGGTGACGCGGTCGCCCTTGCGCACGCCCAGAGCCTTCAGAACGTTCGCCATGGTCGTGACTTCGCGGGCGAGGGCGAAGTAGGAGAAAGTCCGCGTCTCCTTCCCGTCTTCAGAGTGCCAGATGAGCGCCAGTTTGTTCTTCCGTGGGCCGCTGATGTGGCGGTCGAGGGCGTTTGTGACGATGTTCGTTTGGCCGCCGACGAACCACTTGTAGAAAGGGGCACCTGAGTCATCCAGGACCTGATCCCATGGTTTTGACCACTCCAGCTCTTTGGCGCGTCCGTCCCAATATGCGACCGGGTCGGCGGCTGCATCGTCCATGGTTTTCCGCCAGTCTTTGATCCACGCTTCATCGATCGTGGCTTGGCTTGGCGGGTAGATTTCCTGGTCTGACATTTGTGGTCCCCTTCGACGGTGGTCGCGGCTGTGGCTGTGGCGCGAGCTACTGCAATAATCCGGCTGCTTGGGGCGGGCGGAAGCACGGGTCCATTCTGTGGACCACGGCGCGAAGGGCACCTACCCGTTTTTGTTTGGGTACCTACCCGCGCAACACGGTGTCGAATCGGCGTCTGGGATTGGGTTGTAACTGTGTTTTCGAAGTGCTTTCAAGGTTGCTAAAAATAAGTCCTCTACTTTTGGCCGGTCTGTAAGCGTGCTGGTCGTGGGTTGTTTGATGTTTGTATGCGTGGGATGGCGGTGGTGGCCGGGTTGGTCGGGGCGTGGAAGTGCGTCCTCGTCCCCCACTGATTGCGCCGGACCCAAATCGGGTTGTATCACCCTTTTCAGGTTTCTATCCTGTGCGAGGAGACGTGTGGTTTTCCCGCCTACAGACAAAGGTGTAACGGGAGCGCTTCGCGTGGTTCTGGGGTGGCGTGCAACATGCGCTGCTCGGTTACTGAAATACCCAGGAGGGTAGATGAAAAAGAGAAGCAGAGTGTTTGCCGCCTTGGCCGGAGCTGCCGCGCTGTCGATTGGAGCCGCGGGGATTGCATCCGCGGCCACGATGGGAGACCCTGCCGGGCCGCTGACGGAGATAGTGATTACGCCGGACTTGAACTGTAGCGTCGAGTTCTTGGGAGACGCTTACCCGGAGTTCTACAGCGGGACCGCATGCGGAACGTTTGCCGCGGCAGCGGGAACGCTCTATGGGCCGGTAAGTGTTCCGGCGGGAACCAATGCCAGCCCGCGGACAGGCTGGACGCCGGTGTCACAGGTTCAGGGCGGATCAGGTACTTCGGCTGACCCGTACTCCATCACGACTGTTGTGGAGGGTGGATCCGTTACTATGACGCAGGTTGACACCTATGTCGTTGGTCAGAACAGCTACCGGAGCTCAGTGTCTGTTACTAACACTTCGGCTGCGGCGCTTGAAACCAACGTTTACCGCGCGGCTGACTGCTACTTGCAGGACAGCGACTCAGGGTTTGGCGAATACAACCCAAGCACCGGGTCGATTACGTGTCGCGCACCTGATTCTGAGGGAGAACACTCCAGTTCAGGGCGCATTGAGGAGTTCGTGCCTCTGACCGCTGGGAGCAACTACCTGTATGCCCGGTACTCTGAGGTGTGGTCAGCAGTGGGCAGCCAGCAGCCATTTCCTAATGAGGTGCGCAACGGCAGCACCCTGATCGACAACGGAATGGGACTTTCGTGGACACTGAGCTTGGCTCCTGGACAGACGAAGACAGTCGGTGTGCTAACGAACTTCTCTCCCCTAGGTGAGGTTGGCCTGCCAACTACTCTCAGCCTTGCAGAGTCCACAATTACCGTTGGACAGGAGACGACTGCTACCGCTTCCGTCTCTAACCCGAACGTTATGGATCAGTCCCTTTCTTCCGTTACGGTTTCCCTTCCTGCCAATGTTGACTATGTTGCGGGGTCGTCCACGGCTCTGGGCGAACCAACAGTATCGGCCGATGGCCGCACATTGACCTACACGGGATCCTTCGCGGCAGTTTCTGGTGGACAGTTGGACTTCACGTTCAAGGTACGTGGCGCCGTGGTCGGCTCTGGCAGCCTTGGGTTGGACGGAAGTGCTGCGGGTGGTGCACCAGTTTATTCCTCATCAGCAAGCGTGACGGTTGAAGAGGGGGAGCCGCCAGCTCCTGTGGATCCAGTCGAGATCGTGTTGGGCACGCCGGTCGTGACCCAGGCATCCTGCACCGCGCTTGGTGCGCAGGTGCCACCGCACATTGATCTGCCTGCAAGCACCAGCTACGTGGAGTACTCCTTGGTGGGTGACGTCGTTGCCGGTGGCACCGTGATTGTTGAGGCCACGCCCAAGTCGCCAGGTGTCCTGCCGACCTCTGCGGATGGCTGGGTGATCGATGAGGAGCGCAACGTCGCATCCATGGAGATCACTCTTGATGAGGTCGAATGTGTGGTCGCGGACATTACGGTGGCCCCGGAAGATCCGAAGATCACGCAGGCAACCTGTGAAGCGGGTCCGAAGGTCACATTGAAGGCGACCCAGGGTGTCACATACTCGGGCGTTCCGACGACCTTGAAGGGTGGAGACAAGTTCACGGTTACCGCCACGCCTTCGGAAGGCTACGTGCTGGTTGAGGAATCTGGCTGGACTTTGAACGAGGACGGGACGGCTTCCAAGGAGTTCACCTTGGATAAGACTCCTAAGTGCTCTACCAATGGTGGCGGTTTGGCCAAGACGGGTGTGAATCCGCTGTTGGTCGGATTAGGTCTTGGTGGCCTCGCCCTAGCAGCCGCGGGCGGTGGATTGCTGATCGTCCGTCGCAACCGCAATGCCTAGTTAGCAAACTTGGCCGCTCACTTGGCTGTTCAAGTGCCTAGCGGCTAGGAGAGCGAAGTGGAGGGCCCGCAGCCTATGTGGTTGCGGGCCCTTCGGTACGCCCAGCGCCCATTGCCGGCGTTTTCCATCCCCGATTTCCTAAGAACGATGGTTATCCCCAACATCGATGGTTAATACCGGGATTAACCTTCGACCCTGTGCCACAACCTTCGACCCTGTGCCACAACCTTCCGCCCTGTGCCACAACCTTCCGCCCTGTGCCACAACCTTCGACCTTAGAAAACCAGCGGGGACGAACACCCGGATCGTTCGTGGAACTGCCGCAAGAGAGGAATTCATCCTGGCGCCATACGGACTATCGAAGGTTGTGGCTAACTATCGAACCTTGTTCCCGGGCTGGTGCGCGTTCAATCAACCCGACTTGCGTTCAAACTGCCGAGCCACGGCTCACATGCAGCCCGCAGCACGCGGTCGACCACAGAAGTAGTCGAGATGGCATGCGAACCCCCGAGATGGCTATGCCATCTCGGACTATCTGGAGCCAACTTGATCCGCGC
>CAZTTD010000041.1:0-9043 GCA_964616925.1 uncultured Actinomyces sp. | reverse complement strand
CTTTGTTGAACGCTCCAGGTTGGACACCCACCCGCGGCCAGCCTAGAGTTTTCGGATATGAACGAACGCCGCGACCTTAGTGCCTACGCATGGCTTTCTATTTGTGCTGCCATTGTGACAATCGGTCTGAAGAGCGCAGCTTGGGCCATGACTGGGTCCGTGGGTCTCTTGTCCGACGCGGCGGAGTCCCTAGTGAATCTGGCTGCGGCCATCGTCGCGCTGATAGCCCTGAAAGCTATTGCCCTTCCTGCAGACCCCAAGTACCCCTACGGCCGCTCCAAGGCCGAGTACTTTTCCGCCGCCGTTGAAGGAATGATGATTTTCCTTGCCGCCGGCGCGATTCTGGTGGTGTCGACGGAGAGGTTCATAAACCCTCGCCCACTTGAGAATGTTGGGGTCGGCCTCTTAGTTTCCGTTGCGGCGGCCGTGGTGAACGGGGGCGTCGCCCTCGTACTGATGAGGGCTGGCAAAAAGTACCGCTCGATCACCCTCACGGCGGATGCGAAACACCTGATGACCGACGTGCTGACCTCGGTCGGCGTGGTGGTTGGCGTGGGCCTGGTCGCGCTGACGGGTTGGGAGCGGCTGGACCCGATGGTTGGTTTCCTGGTCGGCGTGAACATCGTGATTACCGGCGCGCGCCTGGTCGTGGAATCTGTCCAGGGCCTGATGGACCGCACTTTGCCGGACAATGAGAACCAGATTGTTGTTGACCTTCTCCAGTCCCATTCCAGTGAGGAGGTTCAGTTCCACGGGCTCCAGACGCGCGTGTCCGGGCGGGAGAGGTACGCGAACTTCGACGTCCTCGTCCCCGGGAATTGGACCGTTGCGCAGGGGCATCATTTCGCGGAGCAGATCGAGGGCGAGTTAGAAGCGGCGCTCCCCGGCCTAGTCGTCGTCACCCACATTGAGCCCATCGAGGACCCCGAATCCTATGAGGACATCCCCATCGGTCAGATCCCGCTGATCAAGCCACCAGAGCGTTAGGGGCCACGCCACCCGCGGCCGACCGACCCGCAGCGCCTGCATGTACCTACTCCAGCGGCGCCTCATTCGCGCCCGGCATAGCGAGGACGCGGGCGGATAGCGCGTGGCCAGCCATCGTGGATTCCACTAAGGTTTTGCCTTTCAAATAGGAGGTCAAGAACCCCGCGTTGAAGGCGTCGCCGGCACCCGTCAGGTCCCGAACATCTTCAACGAAGGGGACGGGGACCATCTGGACCAGTCGCCCGTCCTCGAAAACACCCGTCGCATCGGCACCTTGGCGGGCCAGAAGGATCGCGCTTGGGAAAAGCGCCAAGTTCGGCCCCGGGGTGGAACCGTCGGCAAGACCTACGTGCAGGCACTCATCCCTGTTCGCCGTGATGATGTCCGGGTCGCACGCCTTCATCAGTTCAATGAACGACTCAGTGCCGTACTCTTCCATCATCCCAATGGAGGACAGGTCCATGGAGATCTTGCCGCCCGCCGCTTTCACGGCCCGGACAGCTTCCAAAGCAGACTCCTCAGTGCTGCCCTCCGCAAATGAATAGGCGGTCACGTGGAGGATCTCCACGTCCTCAAGCCACGCCGGATCCACTGTCTCCAGATTCACGCAGGCGCCGCGGCTGGGGAACATGAGGCGCTCCCCATCATCATCGATGAGCACCACGATCATCCCGGTGGAGGCTTCCGGATCCACCTGCATCCGTACGTCTGCCCCCAGGTTTTCCAGGTTGGACGTAACCGCGATCCCCGCCATGTCATCTCCGACGCGACCTATGAACCGGGTTGGGTACCGCGGCGCAGCAAACGCCGCCACGTTCGCGGCTGAACCCCCGCGGTGTGTCTCAATCCGAGACTTCGTGTCGGTCGCGTGACGGATGGATTCCAGCCGCCACACCACAATGTCCTGGACGACATCCCCAAGAACTGCAAGCATTGACTACCTCCCCGCAATACTGGCGGCGACATTGGACGCCAGCAGGATATTGTTCAGGTACAGCGCCACGTTCGCATCCAGGCTGCGCCCGTCGGTCGCTCTGCGCACGTAATCCAGCAAGAACGGGGTGTTAGCCTGCCCTGTCGCGCCAGCTTCGTCGGCGGCGGCCCATGCTTTTTCAAGGACGGCTTCCAACTCCGCCGGATCCAACTGATCCTCTTTAGGGACGGGCTGAGCCACAAGAATCGCACTCTTCAACCCAAGCGCGTCCTGGGCCGCCACCATGGTGGCGACTTGGCTGGGCTCATCCACCCGCGTCGGCAAGTCGTAACCAGAATCCACCACGTAGAAGCCCGGGTACCGGTTCGTTTGGTAGCCGACCACGGGGACACTCAGCGTCTCAAACCGCTCCAGCGTTGCGGGAATGTCCAGGATGGCCTTCGCGCCGGATGACACCATCACAATGGGGATTTCCGCCAAGGAAAAAATGTCGGCCGACTCATCAAACGTGGTCGAGGCGCCGTGGTGCACCCCGCCCAATCCACCCGTTGCGAAAACCTTGATTCCCGCGTGCTGAGCCAGCAGAGCCGTTGCCGCGATTGTTGTGCCGCCATTCTTCTTCGTGACGGCCGCATAAGAGATGTCGCGAACAGAGATCTTCGTGACGTCATCGTCATACGCCAGCTCCAAAATCTCCTCTTCAGACAAACCCACCACCGGCTGCCCGTGGACGATTCCGATGGTCGCGGGCACGGCCCCCGCTTCGCGCACGACCTCTTCACCGCGTTTTGCAACCTCTACGTTTCGAGGGCGTGGCAGGCCGTGTGTGAAGATCGTGGACTCAAGTGCAACAACAGGCTTCCCCGCCGCGACAGCGTCGCGTACTTCCTGGGAGATCCGCAACCCGGTTTCGTTCATAAAAAGACTCCTTTGCAAGAAGGCGGCCACCCCGCCGCCCGACAATTGCAGTTTAGAAGGGCGAGGGCGTTGAAGACGAGATGCATTTGCTTATCACAGGATAGCCTAAGGCTATGAACATTACGCTGATACAGGTTGAAGCTTTCACCGTGCTGGCGCGTACTCTGCACTTCTCCAAAGCCGCTGACCAACTGGGTATTGCGCAGCCGACCCTCAGCAAGGAGATCCGCGCCTTGGAGCGCACCCTGCGTATCCGCCTGCTGCACCGCAGCCCCGGCGGCAGCACGTTGACGAAGGAAGGGGCGGCCCTCCTGCCGCTTGCCGATGCGGTTCTTGAGTCCGCTAAAGGCATGGAGGCGCACGCGGCCCGGCTTCAGCGTGGGGTGTCACAGAAGGTGGTGATTGCGGCCTCGCCCTCGATCGTGAACCGCATGCTCCCGCAGATCTTGCGTGAGGTTGGCGCCGCGGGCCTTGGTGCCGAAGTGCGCGTCCTAGAAACGGAGACGGGCGAGGTCGTGGCCGCTGTCGACCAAGGCCAAGCAGACATAGGCCTTGGACACCACATGGATGAACCCACGCGCGCACAAAAACGCCGCCTTGGAATGGAGGATCTCCAGCTGGTCATGGCCGAAGACTTGGCGCCCGTCGTGGTTGACGCTTCGGACCTCAGCGGCCTGGCAACCGTCCCACTCTTGATGTGGCCAAGGGAGCGAAGCCCGGGTTACCACGACATGCTGGTTGACGTCTGCAGGGAGCGCGGGCTGGACCCGTTGCTGCTCACGGGCACTTCCCGGATTTCTGGGGCGTGGTCGTACTTCCTGCATGACTCCCGCGCCTTCGCCCTCGCAACAAGAGACTTTGCGGCAAGCTTGGTCGGAGACGGGTTGGTCGCCGTCGATTTGGAACCCCCGGCCAGCGTACCTTTGGAGGTTGTGTACATGGACGACCCAACGGGGGCGGTTCTGGCGGTGCTTAGACTGATCGCTGCTCAGCGCGGTGTCGTTCTTCGCGGGTGAGGGGGTAGACGGCCGATGATGATCGTCATGGTGGGCCTCTTGACGGCTTGGGGCGCCAGCGCCTACTACCGATGTTCAGACGCGGAGGTCCGCCGCTACCTTGCCCTTGCAACGGGCCTGATGGTTGGCTGGATGATCCTGGTGTTGGTCAAATACGCGACGCACAACCCCGTGGTGTCCGAATACGCGTGGTACCTGTTCTACGTTCCAATGCTTTTCCTGCCGCTCCTGTCGTTGTTCGGCGTGGTACGCTCAGCCGCCCTCGACCAACTGCCGCACACCCGCATCCTAGAGCGCATCTCCGTCGCAATCAGCAGCGTCCTCCTCATTCTGGTCTTGACTAACCAGGTGCACGCAGGGATGTTCAGATTTGAGCGGACTGGCCAGACCGCGGTGTCTGACTACTCCTACGGTCCGCTTTACTGGGTTGTGGTCGCCTGGATATTCCTGGTCTTCCTGGCCGCGGGCGTCGTGCTGGCGGGCGTGGCGCGCAGGGGGTTGCGTTCGGGGATTTACCTGCTCGGCGGCGTTTTGATTGTCGGTCTGACGTTCAGCGCGCTTTACATTCTGCGCGTCCCGGTCGCGTACACGACGAACATGTCGCTGGTCTACGTCCTACTCTTCACGGTGGCAACGGAAATCAGCCTGCGGTTGGGGCTGCTGCCGTCGCTTTCGTGGAGTTCGGCGGCGTTTCGCGCGTTGCCGCTGGACCTGCGCGTGATTAGTGATGGGGGCGAGGACGTCCTGCGAACCGGGGACCGGGCCCCGCTTCCAAAGCATGAGCTCCGCGCGCTTATGGCCGGTGAGACCAGGGGCGACTTCACGCACCAGACGTTTTCTGTGCCGGGCGGAGTGGGTCTGCTGAGCACCGACGTACGCACCTTGCACATGCAGACGGCGGCACTCCAGGCGAAACAGGCGACGCTGCGCAGTCAAAATGCGCTTCTGGAACGCGACCATGCGATCCAGTCCCGCCTTGCAGCGCTTCGATATGAGCGCCAGTTCCTAGAGGATGTGGAGAACGGGCTTTCCCATACCGCACAGACAATCAGCGCGCTGCTTTCATCACTGGAGTGCCTCTCCACATCCGACACCAAAGGGCGGACCCTCATCTTGGAGAAGGTGCGCCTGGCCGTTTCATACAGTAAGGCCCGCGGGCGCCTGGTATTGGCCGAGCATGAAGCAGGAGTACTTGACCCCCAGAATTTCGACCTGCTCATCGCTCAATCGGTCTCTGACCTGCGCGCCGCCGGAATAGAGTCGGCGCTGATGAACGACCTGCGGACCGGCATCTCCACCCGCTTGGCCGGTGTCCTCTACGATTGCCTCTTTGACTTCGCCATTGCCACGCTGGACTGCACCAACCCCGTGCTCCTGGTTCACCTGTCTAACCGGAACCCTAACGGGGAGGTGGAGCTGCGCGTAGCGCACGGCTGCGACAGCTCAGAGTTGATGAAATATGAGGCGCGCGAAGCAACGATCCGGTCAATCACGGACCAGGGAGGGTCGTATTCGGTCGAGGGCGAGCTGGGGGAGTTAACCCTCATCGTCAAGATCCCCTCCCTAAGGCCTGTGTCGTGATGGGGGCGTTGACGGAGCTTGGAAGCGGCGCTCTGATGGCACTAACAGTGGCGCTGTGCCTGATGCTTTCCGCGCAGGTGCTACACGTTTTCTTCCTGGAGACCCGGACGCGCTCTGCGCGTGGTCGGTGGACCATGGTGTTTCAGGTGGCGCTTGTGGTTTCAATGGCGGTGTGGGCGGCCATCGCTAATGCGGCCGGGTTTGGCCGCGACGTGCTTGCTGTGCGGTTCCTGGGCCTCACCATTCCAGTTGAGCACCTGGAATGGGTTATCACGGCAGCGGCGGTCGTGGGGATTGGGTGCATGACGTTGCGGCCCCGGTGGGGGACTTTCTTTGAGACGTTCGGCCTGATTCTGATGACACCTCCGGCGCTGGGGATCCTGGGTGCTGGTGGCAGGCAGTTGGACCTTGTGGTCATTCTGGGAGTGTGGGCAGGGTTCGCGCTTCGGGCAGTGGTTGTGTTCCTGCGGGACCAAGACCGGGCGAAACACTCCATTTCGCGGCTGCTTGTGACGGAGGTCGTCGCCAAGATGCCGGTGGGTGTCCTGGTTGCGGAGGAGTCTGGGGCGGTGCGGCTCATGAACGACGCGATGCGGGAACAGTCGCAGTGGCTGGGGTTGCCGGGTGACCTTGGGGACAGATGGGGTGCGCGCGGCGCGGCCCAGCCTTGGCATGCGGCCTTGTATGCGCAGCCGCCCTCGTCCGGGCGGCACGGCGAAATTGCGGAGCGGGTCGTGCAGATCGGAAGTGGCGCCTACCGGCTTTTCTCTGCGCGCTACGTCCAGTTGGAGGGGCGGCGTGTCCGGATGGTTCTGAGCGTCGACGTGACCGACCAGCAACGGGTGAATGAGCAGTTGCAACAGGTGAACGATGCGCTAAAAGTCGCCGGCGCCGAACTGCAGAAGAGGTTGAAGACGCTGGATGTGGTGGCGCGTGAGGAGTCCTTGGCGAAGGTGCGTTCGCGCGTGCACGACATAATCGGTCAGCGACTGTCCATCTTGCACAGGTATCTGGAGGACGGTGCGGCGCCGGGGCGAACCATGGACGTCATCATGCCGTTGCTTGATGGGCTGATGGATGACCTAGTGTCCGATCAGGGATTGGAACAGGACGCGGAATTGGCAGGCATCGTCTCCGCGTTTTCCCTGGTAAACGTCGCTTCGGTGGTGGATGGGGAGCTCCCCAGCGATCCCGCAATCGGGACGGCCTTCGTCAACATCGTCCGCGAGGCAGTCACCAACAGCGTCCGCCACGGCCAGGCCGACCGTGTGCACGTGCAGATATCGGAGGCGGGTGACAGGTGGCGGATGCGCATTGAGAATAATGGTGCGCCTGCCCGTGAGGTTCCGGGCGAGGGCGGTGGCACGGGCATTCCCGCCATGCGCACACTGGTCGCTTCTTTGGGTGGGGAGTTGGATATCCCCTCCCTTGACCCGTTTGTGCTGGCGGTCCAGGTGCCCAAGCGGCAGACGGCGGAGACAAAGGGCGTGTGCGCGTGAACAATGGAGGCATGGTTCGGGTAATGGTCGTTGAGGACCAAGCGATGCTCCGTGAATCGTTGGTGGCCGCGATTGACGCTGAGCCAGACATGACGGTTGTCGCGGCGCTGGCTGATGCGGCTGACGCCCTCGAAATGGCGAAGAAGAAGAAACCGGACATAGTCCTGATGGACGTGTGTACGGAGGGGGGCTCCAGCGGGATTGTCGCGGGGCGGGCGCTGAAACGCGCGTCGGATGCCACGCGTGTCGTGATCATGACGGGTATGCCTGAGGTCAGTTTTGTGCGGCAGGCGCGCGATGCGGGCGTGGACAGTTTCGTCTACAAGAACGTTGGTACGAAAGAGCTGCTGGCGGTTTTGCGCTCCACGTTGGACGGGTATTCCACTTTTCCCGCGCGCAGGTCGGACACGTTGTTTGGCGGGCTGGAGTTAACGGATGAGGAGATCCAGATACTTCGGTTGGCATGCGAAGCGAAGTCCAGACCGGAAATTGCGAAGGCGCTGTTCATTAGTGAGGGGACGGTGAAGCGCCGTATCTCAGATCTGTTGACGAAGACTGGGTATGATAGCTTGTTGAAGCTCGCTGTGCAGGCTGTCTCTAACGGTTACATCGTGCCGGGGTTGGAATACTTGCCGGATTAGTTCGTTATCCGTTCGAAACATGTGCCTACCTGTGCGCATTTTGGGTCTGCCTTTGGGACGTAGGGTGCTTCCAGGTGCGCCATGTGTCTGTGATAGTTTATTTTGGGTGAGGTGTCCAGATTGGACCCCGCTATTGTGAGGAAAGGCAAGCACGCCATGAAAACTAGAACGGGGGGCGTAGTAGCCTCCATTATGTTGGCCCTCGCGTTGGCGGTGGGCCTCAGCGCCTGCGGCGGCGGAAGTGGTGGGGATCCAGCGGCGAACTTCGTTGGGGTCTGGCAGCTGGAGTCGGCGGAGGGGGATGACGAAATCTCCGTCTCCGACATTGAGATGATGGCTGAGATGGACATGTACATCACCTTGACGCTGGCCGAAGGTGGCAAGGCGACCATGGACTTCATGGGTGAGGCTCAAAGTGGAACTTGGGAAGCCAAGGACGCCTCCAAAGCCAGCGTAACCTTTGAGGGGGAAACGGCAGAGGCCGTCGTGAAAGACGGGAAACTCCAGATCACCCAGGATGGCACAACTCTGATCTTCGTAAAGACCGATAAGAACCCCGCTGATCAAGCCGCGGTTGAAGAAGAAGACGCTGACGATGAGATCATCGAAGAAGAGTTTGATGAAGAGGAAGAAGTAGTCGTCTCCAGTGAGTTAGTGGAGATTGAATACGGCGTTCCCTTCGGTGACGACCTGGTGACCATCACGGTCATTGACTCTGCCCTGGACTTCGGTGATGACCCGGGCTACAACCTGAAGATTGAGAACCTTTCGGATGAGGTCTTGAAGGTTTCTTACAAGTCAGGGACGTTCTCCGTGGGCGGGAAGATGGTGAGCCCAAGCCTCTATGAGACTGTGCAGCCCGGAAAGTACGCTGAGACGTTCATGTGGTTCAATAACAGTGATGTGGCGGACCTTGCTGCGATGGCAGACGTGGAAGGCGTCATTGAGGTTACGAACGATGATTGGGATGTTCTGGCGGAGTTTGACGTCATATTCCCAGATGGCCAGTAGGGGGTAGCGGGGAGTCGGCCCTACAGCGGATCCCGCGCTCTTAGACGGCAGTGATGAAGGGGTCGCAACGATGAAGTTGCGGCCCCTTCGGCTGCCTTGATCCCCCTGGGTGCTGTCTTTGCCGCCCACTTACATAGCTAAGCTGGTGAGCGTTGGATTTTGCTACTTCTATCTGGACGGTGGAGTCAAGATGAGTGAGAAGGATGTGGGTTCGGCTGGCGTGGATGCAGTTTCGGACGCGGGCGCAAACGCTGGTGAAGCAGGCGCGGGCGGCGGCGTGGGTGGCGCGGGCGTGAAAGCGGACGTGAGCGCGGGTGCCGCAGAGGCCGCAGCGGACGCCAATGGCACCCGGGCACGCAAAGCCGTGATCCTTGCGCGTGGGCTCGGCTCACGTATGCGCAAGGCTTCGGCGGATGCCGAACTGACTGAGGAGCAGGCCAAGGCCGCCAACTCAGG
>CAZTTD010000040.1:12541-19322 GCA_964616925.1 uncultured Actinomyces sp. | reverse complement strand
GTTCCGTGCTGCCGCCTCACGACGAGTTTTGTGTTGTCGTCACGCAAGTTCCGTGCTGCCGCCTCACGACGAGTTTTGTGTTGTCGTCACGCAAGTTCCGTGTTGTCGTCTCGCAAGTTCCGTGTTGCCGCCTCACGACGAGAGGCGAACGAACCACTAGGAGAGACGCCGCGCTCGAATCCGCACCCGATCCCTCTTCGTCTCCGGCTTCGGCTGCTGCCTCTGCTTCGGTCGCTGCTTCGGCCTTTGCTTCGGCTTCTGGCTCCGGCTTCTGCTTCCGCTTCGGTCGCTGCTTCGGCTTTGGCTCTGGCCTCTGCTTCGGCTTCCGCCTCGGCTTTTGGTGCTGGTGACTCTTGGTTGATGGGCTCATCGTTCGCTGTTTGTCGATCAAACGTGATGTTTGGGGCCCTGATCGAATGATGTGGCGTCTGATCGATGCTTGTGCCCGGGAATATCCTTCGATCACCTGCCACATCGTTCGATCAGGCGGATGAATCATCCTTCCAAGATCATGGGGCCGGCCATTCCGGGGTGATTGCCACGGTGCTGCGTAAGAAACGTCCTGGAGCCCCTCCCCCAGAGGCAAATATCCCAGATACGGCTCTAGATATGGGCGGAGATGGCGCGGCGCGGATCAAGTTGGCTCCAGATGGTTCGAGATGGCGGGGCGCGGATCAAGTTGGCTCCAGATGGTTCAAGATGGCATAGCCATCTTGGGGGTTCGCACGCCATCTTGACCATTTCTGTGGTTGACCGTCTGCTCCAGGCTTCGTGTGCGGCACGACTGGGTCGGTTTGATTAGCTTCAGGCTTCGTGCGGGGCATGGCTGGGCAGGTTGGACACAGGTTGTGTTGGTTGAACACAGGTTGTGTCGGTTGAACGCACCATGGGTACGTGCACATCTTGTGTTGGACTAACCCATCCTGTGTTCAGCTCACCCAACCTGCGTTTAGCTCACCCATCTTGTGTCCAAGCGCCCCTCCACGGGCAGGGACGGTGATTGCGCGCATGGGCAGCGCATGGGAAGAGACTGGAAGGAGGCCTGGAAAGAGGCATTGAGTCTGTTGCAAACGAAAAGCATGGGCGGGGTGCGGAGGCTAGGCACGACAAAGGGGGCCGAAGCGTCGATGTGGCACTAGAGGCGTCGGGATGGTTGGGTGCGGGCACGCGAAACGGGCGGTAATGCGCGCGAAAGTGCCGGCTAAACGTCGGCGTGGTTTGAGGGGGTACCGACTATCGAAGGTTGTGGCCGATTATCGATGGTTGTGCCCGGGAACAAGGTTCGATAGTTAGCCACAACCTTCGATAGTCCGTGTGGCGTCAGGACGAACTCTGCCTTTGGGGCGGTTCCGCCAACATTCTTGGGCGTTCGTACCCACCGGTTCTCTGTTCGTGCCTGCCGAGTCCCCGTTCGCGCCCGCGGGGTGTCTGATTGCTCCCGTCGGGTGTCTGTTCGTGCCCGCCAGGTCCCTTCTTGGCGCCGTTACCTCGCGCTGCGTTTCTAAGATCGAAGGTTGTGGTGCATGATCGATGGTTAATCCCGGGATTAACCATCGATATTGGGGATAACCTTCGGCCTTAGGGAAACGCTGGATGAAAGTACCTGATGAACGGGCGGGCGCGGCCCGCGCCGCACGGCCCCGGGTCGTGCTTTCCCTGTTAGATGCCGGTTAGTGCTTCCCCTGAGCCTCAGCCCTCTTCAGGCGGTCGAATGAGCGGACGATCTCCGCCTCAGCCTCCTCACGGCCAACCCAGTGCGCACCTTCCACTGACTTACCGGGCTCCAGATCCTTGTACACCTCAAAGAAGTGCTGGATCTCAAGACGGTGGAACTCAGAGACATCCTCAATCTCTGTCCTCCACGCAGCACGGTGATCCCCAGCGGGCACGCACAAGACCTTGTCGTCCCCACCCATCTCATCCTTCATGCGGAACATCCCAAGGGCGCGGCAACGAATGACGCAACCTGGGAAAGTCGGCTCCTCCAGAAGAACCAGAGCATCCAGCGGGTCTCCGTCCTCCCCCAAAGTGTCGTCGATGAACCCGTAGTCATCCGGGTAGCGAGTAGACGTGAACAGAAGCCGGTCCAGGCGGATCCTGCCGGTTTCATGATCAATCTCATACTTGTTTCGGTTCCCCTTGGGGATCTCTATCGTGACATCGAACTCCATTGTCGACCCTTCCCTGAGTGTCCGTGCATCTGGGAACTCCACCTGGTGAACTAAAGTGAGTGAATCACCGGAGTCAGGGAGGTGGAATGCGCCGTCATGCGTTTCCCGTAATTGTAGGGGCAATAGTCCTCGTTTTGGTGGCCCTCATGTTTTTCCTTGTTTTTGGCATGCATCGGTTCATTCCAGTGATGGCCTCCACATCCTTCGGAAACCCCGCCAAGACGCCGGAAATACCCAGCGTGACTATGCCCAAGGAGCAGGTGGAATCGGGGGTGGGCGACGGCGCGCCGCTGACCGAAGAAGGCATAGCTGCGGCCTGGGCGGACGTTCAGAAGGCAGCCGAGGCAGGTGGATGGCAGTCATGGGCTGAGGTCGTAGACGCTGACACAGGCGAAGTCCTCTTCTCGGCGGACGGCTCCGGACTGCATACACCGGCCTCGACCCAAAAAGTCTTGACGGCGCGATTTGCGCTGGCCGCCCTCGACCCGGACCAAACTCTGACGACGGGCGTCTCCCTGGCGGGTTCCGACCTCTATTTGTGGGGCGAGGGCGATTTGCTGCTTTCCCCCGACGCCGGCGACCCTACACAGGCAGACAGACACGCGGGACTTGGTGACCTGGCCGCGCAGGCTGCGGACGCGCTCAAGCAGGCGGGCGCCACGACCGTGAACCTGGTGTATCAAGACACACTTTTCGACGGTCCGCTTCGAAATCCGGCGTGGGTGGAGCAAGAGGTTGTGGACTACGCGGGAGATGTCGCTCCCTACGCCATTGACACCGGCCGCGTGGCGCCACGCGCCTGGAGTTTCAATGCGAACTCAGCGGCTACGGTCGCGGATACTTTTGCGCAGAGGCTTGCGGAGAGTGGAATCACGGTCCAAGCGGTGAGCTCAGGACAGGCTCCGGAGGGGGCCACGGTGGTAGCGACCGTGGAATCGGCTCCCGTTATTGACCAGATCGAATACATGGTGATCACGTCTGACAACACGCTCGCGGAGCAGTATTGCCATCTGGCGACCGCTGCGGGCGGGGCGGATGTGGTGGACTTCGCGACTTCCACTGCTGCAATGAAACAGTTTGCGCTTGAGCATGGCGTGCCGGCCCAGGACATCGTGGTCGCGGACTGCTCGGGCCTAGACAAGGACTCGCGCGTGACCGCTGACGTATTGACGCAGACAATCTTGGCCGCCACCGCCACAACGGGCACGGAATCTTCGCTGGCCCGACTCTTTCCAGTTGCAGGAATGAACGGGACCCTGGGCTACCGTTTTCCGGATGAGCCGACTCTTGGGAATGTAAGTGCCAAGACCGGATCACTTGGACACGTCAGCACACTGGCGGGAGTTGTAACGACCAAATCTGGGCAGAGCCTGGTGTTTGCTGTTGGAAACGACCATGTCCCCGATGAGGGTGCCGCGTCCACACGCATCTACATTGACAACTTTGTTGAGTTCTTGGCTCAAAGCTAGACAATGACCATCCTGGGTTCGTCACCTCCTTTTCCAGCGCGGCCCGTGTCGATAGCGGTGCGCGATTATCTGCGCACACACGTTGCCGTGGATGAGGCTGAAAGTGCCTTGGGTTCCGCGCCGCGCGGCGTAGTGGTGGGCGTTTCGGGTGGTGCGGACTCCCTTGCTTTGGGTTTGGCGGCCGCCGAGTACGCTCAGCACGCACGCATCCCCATCCTCCTTGCCACGGTGGACCATTCCATGCGCGAAGAATCCGACGAAGAAGCGCGCGCCGTAAGGGACCAGCTCCTAGACGCAGGCGTGCTTGATGCGCGCGTGCTGAAGGCGGAGCCAGCCACCAATGCCCGCCCCCTTGAGGGTAGGGCCCGCGAAGTGCGTCACGCTCTCCTTGAGGAGTTGGCCATGGAGTGGGGTGCGGAGAACGGGCTGGCATCCGTGGACATCCTAGTCGGACACACCATGGACGATCAGGCAGAAACCGTACTGATGAGGCTGGGAAGGGGAGCGTCTCCGCGCGCTTTGTCCGCGATGCGTCCTCGAACGAAAATCAGTCACGTTGGTCGGCGCCCGCCGGACGCAAACGGGCATAGGGACGCAAACGGGAAAAGAGACCCAAACGAGGGCACGAATACGGGCGAAAGTAGGAGTGCGAACGAGGGCGCTCCAAAATTGTTCCGAGGACGCCCGCTCCTTTCCCTCCGACGTGCGGACACGGAGGGTTTTTGCCGAGCGCTGGGGCTCTCCTGGGTGGAGGACCCGACGAACACGCTGGATGGGAGTTGGACAACGGCTGCCGGACAGCCACTTGTGCGCAGCGCGTTGCGGCACACCACCATTCCGCACCTCGGCCAGGCACTGGGCCAGGATCCGGTTCCGCCCCTCGCGCGTGTGGCAGCGATGCTCGCCGCGGACGAGGACGCCCTGGCGCATTACGCGCAATCCGCTTTGGAGCAGGCGGACGAGCGCGAGCACGACGCTGGGCATGCACAGCGCGAAGCGGACGGGACTGGGCCGGGCGACGGGGACGAGGGCGAAGCCGAATCCGCCCTCGTCCTGAAACTGAACGTGACCACCCTGGCGCAGTTCCCTTTGGCCGTTCGGACCAGGGTATACCTGCTGGCGTGGGAGAAGGTGACGGGTGGCGCACGGCAAGAACGTAGCCGCGCGCGCCTTGTACACCCAACGTCCACGCAGATTGCGGCGGTGGACGCGCTGGTCACAAGGGATGTCGGAGGGCGGCTTTCCCCGGTTGGGAAAGAGGTGAGCCTGCCAGCAGTGAGGGTGGTGCGCTCCAGATGGCAGTTGACGTTCACAGCCATTTGAAAACTGTTTTTCGGCTGTGCGCGGAGAAACGTGCCGAATACGGGGATATAGAGCACTGCACGTGAGGTTAAGTCGGGGCAGGGCGCTAGAGTAATGGGGTAAATCTAGGAAGATTGGGAGTCGTGGTGCGCTGTGTGCCGGCTCCCGTGGGTGTATCGGGACCGGACACTAGAAGGGGAGCGGTGTGGACGCGCAAGACATGGGGTCAGATCTGGAGAAAATTCTTCTGACGGAAGACCAGATTGATCAGCGTTTGACTGAGCTCGCGGCGCAGGTGGAGGCGGATTATGAGGGCCGGGACCTGCTTCTGGTGGGGGTCCTAAAGGGCGCTGCGCCCGTGATGGTTGACTTCTCACGGAAGCTGCATCGCATGGTGCATGTTGACTGGATGGCGGTTTCTTCCTATGGTTCGGGCACAAAAACGTCCGGTGTGGTCAGGATCCTGAAGGACTTGGACACCGACATTCACGGCCGGAATGTCTTGATCATTGAAGACATCCTGGACTCCGGGCTCACCCTGTCTTGGTTAAGAGAGAACCTGTTGGCGCGCGGTGCGAAGTCGGTGGAAATCTTGACGCTTCTGCGTAAACCGGAGGCCAACCTAGTTGACGTTGACGTTAGGTATTTGGGATTCGACATTCCCAATGAGTTCGTGGTGGGATACGGCTTGGACTACGCCGAAGACTACAGGCACCTAGACTGCATCGGTACGCTGGCGCGTCACGTGTATGAGACTGAGGACGAATAGTCAATGAGTTCTTCGGAAACCAAAGACAAGGCTAAGAAGCCTGCGGGTAAGGCTTGGCCATACGTTGTGGTCCCGCTTGTAGCGCTGGTGGTCATCGGCTGGTTTGTCTGGCGACTCCTGCAACCCGGGGTTGTTCCCACATCTGAGGGAATGGAGATCCTGCGAACCCAGGAGCTGCAGAGCGCGGTTCTGAATGACGGCACGCAGCAGGTCAATCTGGTCCTTGTGGAGCCCTACACGCATGAATCCACGGCGGTGGAAGACCCCACACAGGAGCTGGGGAAGAATATCTCCTTCACGTATGCGCGTGCCCAGACCGATGAAATCCTTGAGCTGATTGAGGATGCGGAGCCGCCAAAGGGCTACAACGCTCTTTACCCGCAGACTTCGGTTCTGGGTAGCATGCTGCAGCTGATGCTGCCGATGATCATTATTTTGGGTGCATTCTGGTTCCTCATGTCGCGCACAACGCGCGGCGGCATGATGGGGTCCTTCTCATCTTCCAAGGCCAAGGAGTTTAACGAAGAGAACCCGCAGATAACGTTCGCTGACGTTGCTGGGGAAGATGAGGCCGTGGAGGAGCTGGAGGAAATCAAGGAATTCTTGGTTGACCCCGTGAAATTCACCTCTGTGGGAGCCAAGATACCGCGCGGTGTACTTCTGTACGGGCCGCCAGGAACGGGTAAGACTCTGCTTGCCAAAGCGGTTGCGGGGGAAGCCAAGGTGCCGTTCTTCTCCATCTCCGGATCGGAGTTCATGGAGCTGTACGTCGGCGTTGGTGCCTCCCGCGTTCGTGACCTTTTCAACAAGGCCCGCAAAGCTGCTCCTGCAATCATTTTTGTGGATGAGATTGACGCGATTGGACGTCACCGCGGCTCCGGCATCGGTGGCGGAAATGATGAACGTGAGCAGACGCTGAACCAAATGCTGGTTGAGCTTGATGGGTTTGACGTGCGCACGAATGTCATCATGATCGCTGCGACCAACCGCCCCGATATTTTGGATCCCGCTCTTCTTCGACCCGGACGATTCGACAGGCAGATCGCTGTTGAGGCCCCGGACTTGAAGGG
>CAZTTD010000040.1:0-12441 GCA_964616925.1 uncultured Actinomyces sp. | reverse complement strand
TACACCATGGTCATGCCCACAGAAGACAGGTATTCAAAGACTCGAAATCAACTTCTTGACGACCTTGTGTACGCGATGGGTGGGCGTGTTGCCGAAGAGGTGGTCTTCCGTGATCCGTCCACGGGTGCTTCCAATGACATTGAGAAGGCCACGAAGACTGCGCGCGCGATGGTTACTGACTATGGGATGACCACATCCGTAGGTGTCGTTAAGTTGGGCAACCAGGAAACAGATCCCTTTGTCGGGCGTGAAATGGGTCAGGGGCGTGGCCTGAATATTTCCGATCACCAGGCCACGATGATCGATAACCAGGTTCGTGACCTTGTGGACGATGCGATCAACCAAGCGTGGGCGATTCTCACTGAAAACCGCCACGTTCTTGACACTTTGGCTTTGAAACTGCTGGACATAGAAACCATCGATGAAAAGGGCTTGGCAGAAATATTCCAAGACATCATCAAGCAACCTAAGCGAGAGGTTTGGAACTACGGACACCACGGTGCCGTTGATGGGGCTGTCCTTGGTCATCCGGTGGGACTTAACCCCAAGGATGTAGACCCGCCTGCCCCCATAAATGAAGTCTTTGATGGCTGAGGAAATCTGGACAATGGAATCAAATAAGGTCAGGGGCGGTTTCGACGCTCCCCTTGTGAAGCACGCCGTTCGTCAGCTGCTGTCAGCGATAGGGGAAGATCCCTCTCGTGAAGGGTTAGTGGACACGCCGGACCGGGTTGCCCGCTCATACGCGGAGATTTTTGCGGGAGCACAGAGTGATCCTGCTGAGCATCTTCGGACAACATTTAAAGTGGACACGGATGACTTGGTGATCGTGAAGGACATTGAGTTCCACTCAATGTGTGAGCACCATCTGCTTCCCTTCTTCGGGGTCGTCTCCGTCGCCTACCTCCCACGTGGCGGAATGGTGACCGGGTTGTCGAAGCTGGCGCGATGCGTTGAAGGCTATGCCCGCCGCGCCCAAGTGCAAGAGCGGCTGACGAAAGAGATCAGCGATGCGCTGAATGACGCCCTCGACCCGCATGGAACAGCAGTCGTGGTGAAAGCGGAGCACATGTGCATGACCATGCGGGGCGTCAAAAAGACGGGTGCGCTGACCGTGACCTCCAGATTCACAGGGGATCTTGCGCAGGTCGACAACAAGCGTGAAGTATTGGAGCTTTTCAAGGGGTAGCAGTGGATATGTCGCAGGAGGTTTTGGCCCCTGTTTCGCGCGGTCGCGTGCTTGGGGGCGGCCGGACTGCCGCGATGGGGATCCTCAACGTCACACCCGATTCGTTTTCCGACGGGGGATTGTGGGACCGGCCCGAGGCGGCCATTGACCACGCCCTCGCCATGTATGACCAAGGCGCCATGATTGTGGACGTTGGTGGGGAATCCACGCGGCCAGGGGCTGCTCGGGTCACGGTGGAGGAGGAGTGGGGAAGGGTCGCGCCTGCCATCAATGCTCTGACACGACGCGGGCTCCTAGTTTCAGTTGACACGGTGAACACTGAGGTTGCCCGCAGGGCCGTCGATTCCGGCGTTGTCATGATTAACGATGTCTCTGGAGGTTGCCACGACCCGAATATGGCCGACGTGAGTAGCGCAGGAAACGTCGCGATGGTTGTGCAACACTGGCGCGGTTTTCCCGCTGACCCAACCCTTGACCAGCGCTACGGCGACACTGTTGAAGAGGTTGCGGACGAAACTTTGTCCCAAGTTCAGAGGGTGACGGCGGCGGGTGTTTCCAGCAGCTCCTTGGTCATCGATCCGGGACTGGGTTTTGCGAAGGGAACGGAGGACTCTTGGAAGTTAATGAACGGCCTCGACACGTTTGTTTCACTTGGTTTCCCTGTTTTGGTCGGTGCTTCTAGGAAACGTTTCGTGGCTGCACGGTATGAAGACTGGGATCATGGGACACTGGAGACCACTAAGAAGGCAGTTCAGGCTGGGGTGTGGGCGGTAAGGGTCCATGATGTTGAAGCAAATGTGGCCTTGATAGAGGAGCTTTCGTGATGGGGGAAGAAATACGTCATGACGTCCACGACTGGGACGTCATAACTCTTAGCGGCCTGAAGACTGTCGCCAACCATGGTGTCTACGATTTTGAGCGGGCTGGAAGCCAAGACTTCATTGCCGACATTGCCCTTTACGTCGACGCGCGCAAGGCAGCGCGGACGGATGATGTGGCTTACACAGTTGATTACTCCGCGGTTGCGGAGGACGCTGTTGCGATTCTGACCGGGCCGGCAGTGTTCCTGATTGAGACTTTGGCGTCAAGGCTGGCTGAGATGGCGTTGTCTTACCCGGGCGTTAAGCGTGCCGTCGTGACTGTTCATAAGCCAATGGCGCCGTTGAAGCAGCAGTTGTCCGATGTGTCGGTGACAGTTGTTAGGGAGCGTAAGGGCCAAACGAAGAAGGCCGCGCATGCCCGCGTGGAGGAACGGACTGCCTCGGAGGTGCAGACTGCCGCAACGCCAGTGCCTGCGGACGCGCCCGCGGAGGTCACTGCCCCTTCCCGCGTGGAATCTGCGCCCAAGGTGACTGTCGTGGAGACTTCAACTCCGACCCCGCCCTCGCCGTCCCCCGCGGAGGCACCTCCGGAGCTGGCCGTGACGCAGCTGGATGCGCCCAAACCGCCCTCGCCCATAGAAAAGCGACGCGAAGAGGCTGGACGCCGTGCCAACCGCAAGCCGCTTACCTACGCGGATCCCACCAGGCCAGCGGATATTGTTTATGATGTCGTCCTAGCGCTGGGCGCGAACCGCGGGGACACATTGGCGACGTTGCGCGGAGCCGTGGAAGCGCTGGCCGGACTTGACGGATTTGAGGTGGAGGCGGTTTCCCCGCTGGTGCGAACGGAACCTGTCTTGGAAAAAGGCGCGTTGCCACAAGACGATTACCTGAACGCCGTCGTGATTGGACGGACTGTTCTGGCGCCACCCGCATTGCTGGCTGCCACGCAGAAGATTGAGGCCGATTTCGGGCGCGTCCGCGTTTCCCGTTGGGGTGCGCGCACGCTGGATATCGACATCATTGCGCTGGACCAAATGCGTCTGCAGACGCGCACGCTCACGCTTCCTCATCCACGTGCTAAGTCGAGGGCGTTTGTCCTCTATCCCTGGTCCAAGATTGCCCCGAACGCACGTTTGGCGGGCGCCGGTTACGTCAAGGATCTTCTTGAGGACGCAACGGATCGTGGCGGGTTACTGATGGAGTACCCGAACTGGTTGGAGGGTGACGAGAACGGCGGTCTTGGGGAGGCGTTGCCGCTTGAGTTGGCACCGCGTGCGACTCCTGTAGCGGAGCCTAAGCCCGTGAAACGCCACGTTGAGAATGCGGTTATCAGGGGCCAGCAGGTGGAGCTCTTGGATGTGGAGGGCGATCCACTTTTCCGGGCGCTCATGAAGAGTGAATCCGGTCCCGCGCCGGTGGAACGGACGAAGGTTGCACCGGCGGCCCCACCTGCTGGAAACCGGGTGCGCACCAGGGCTGCCGCCCGCGCGAAGCAGGCACACCCACTGCCCAGCAGAAGGTCGCTGCACGGTTCAAAACAGGGCGCCGTCACCGTGTCTGATGCGCCCATGCCGGCTCCGGTAGAGCCTGCGGCGCCGCCCGCGCCGGTGGTGCCTGCCGCGCATGTGGAGCCACCCGCACTTGCAGAGACGCCCACGGCTACCCAACCTCACGAAGACCAGCCTGAGGTGAAACACCCCTCAGGAACGATTCCGGTCGTGACTCGCAGCGTGCCCAAGGTGGTGGCTCCTACCGAACAGCGTAAACGGCCGCGCCATAAGCCAGTCAGCCAACCAGAGTCTGAGTCTTTGCCGGAGTGGGACTTTTCCTCCCACCCCCAGACGAGGCGCGTCGTTGACGCGGTCGACGCCCCCGACCCCTCTCAGGCGATCACGTCCCAGATTCCGCGCGTTTCGCGCCACATAACGGTTCGGCCGACACCGACGGGATCCATTCCTGTGCGCAAAATTCCAAACGTGATGACACAGAGCTAGGGCGGTGGCGTACACGTGGAGCCACTGAAGCTTAGGTTCATCGGCGCTATTGGTGTCGGCGCATTGGCTGTGGGCGCCCTTGGATCAGCCTTGCTGGTGAGGTTCGGTTCCGGACCCCTGGTCGTAACCCCGTGGACTTCGCTCTTGTTCATCCTTATCGGTGTCTGGCTGTTAATCGGCGGTCGCGCCGTGAAGAGATTGAAGGCGCGTCAGGACACTTGGGTGTCGCCGGTGGGGGCTGCTCGGATTGCTATGCTCGCACGCGCCAGCGCGTACGTGATGTCGGGGTCCGGTGGGTTCCTGGCGGGAGTCGCGCTTGTTTCCGCAACTCGGCTTTGGGCGCCCGCGATGGCACAGTCCGCCCTCGCAAGCCTCATTGGGTTCCTGACGGCCCTGTTCGCGTGTGTCTGCGCCGTGTTGGTGGAGCGTTGGTGCATAGATGAGGGTGGCGAGGACGATGGGAGCGGGGGCCTAGGTCATCCCGGCAAGTCGTCGCCACACCCGCAGGCACGATGATGACCACGCAAAATGGTGGTGGAGGGCGGGACTTCGCTCCCGAACCGGGCGGCGCACCGAGGAAGAAACGTAAGACCCCCTGGGTACGCAGGATTGTGTCTACGCTGATTCTGCTTCTTGTGTTGGCGCTGCTCCTGTGGGGTTTGGTGAAAATCGGAGGGTGGGTGAAGACCATCCTCACGGATGAGCATGAGAGGGCAACGCAAGGCGCTGTTATAGAGCCGGCCGTCATTGAGCCCTGCAGTTCGGATGCGCTCAGAGTGACAGTCACCCCCGTCTTGACGGCAGTTCAAGAGGGGGAGGGATTCGACGTGTCGGTTGCGGTGGAAAATGTTGGCGCTTCCGACTGCAGCTTTTCTCTGTCAACCTTGGAAATCACCTTGGGTTCGGAAAATGGATTGCTCTGGACGCCTTCTGCTTGCACATCGTCGTGGGACAAAGAGCTCCTGCTGGGCGCAGGCAAGTCGTGGTCAACGTCCTTGGCTTGGGATGGCCACGTTTACGCGGACTGTGAGCTGGTCAAGGTAGACGGGTTTGGAGCAACGCCCATGGAGGGGACATACACCCTGAAGTGGCAGGCGCCACCCGTGCTGAACGCGCAAGAAACGCAGATTCGGATCTACTGATCCGACTAAGTGGGTGCGCGTCAGTCACCAAGGAAGCGACGGTTCACTGGCCGCCGATGCACGTTGACGCAAATGATCCACAATGACCTGCGCGCGGAATGGACCGATGCCCTCTACTTCTTGGAAGTCGTCAACAGTTAGGTCCCGCAAAGCGGCAAGTGTCGGCCAGCGCTGAGAGATCTGCTGGATCAGCCTCCAGGGAAGCCGGGGGATCACGGACAGGGCGCGTATGCCGCGCGGCGTCACCACCTCATCTAGGTCTGCGGGGTCATAAATGGGAATCCCCATGCTTTCCGCGATCTGCGCCAAGTCCACAAGCGACTCTGCAGAGAGTTCCCCTAGGCGATATTCAACTTCATCAAGCGCCGACGGGTCTGATATGTAGTCGCGAAGAACCAGGGCACGTTCGGATGCGGCGCCCCGCAGCAGGTCATCCACCTGGAGTGACAACAACCTGCCTTCGTCTCCTAACTGGCTTAGGTATCCGTCGATCTCAGACGTTATCCGGCGGATCATTTCCATGCGCTGAACGACTGTTGCAATGTCGCGGGCGGTCACGGCTTCGCGCATCTCAAATATGGCCAAAGAGGCAAGCACTTCGTCCAGCCGCTGCGTATACCGCTCCAGCGTATCCACCGCCTGGTTGGCACGAGATAGCAAAACCTCCGGCTCCTCCACAGTGTGGTGGAGCTTTCCCACGTAGATGGAGATCAGACGCATTGATGCCGACAGGGAAAGCACGGGGACGTCCGTTTGTCGTGCGACCCTTTGGGCTGTTCTGTGTCGCATCCCCGACTCATTAGTAGGTATGGATGGGTCCGGAATCAGCTGTGCGTTTGCCTTGCGTATGTGCCAGGTGTCGGTGTCTATCACGACGGCGCCATCCATCTTCGCCAGCTCCCTGAGACGTGCTGGCGAAAACTCAATCTCCAAGGTGAAACCACCGGAACATAGTGCTTCAACTTCAGGGGTGTAACCCAAGACGATCAGGGCGCCAGTGTGTGAGCGTTGGATGCGTTCCAAGCCCTCCCGTAGCGGCGTGCCGGGAGCTACCAACTGAAGCGCTTTGCGCAACTGTGCGCTATCCGTTTCCATTCCTCACCCGTCTGCTTCCGTCCTAACGGTGTTTGCTTCTAATCTTGCCACGTCTACGCCGCTTTGCTACGGCGGGTTGCCCACACGTTCCCTTACGTCGGAAATGCGTAGTTTATTGCCTCCGCCAAGTGGTAGACGGGGATGATTTGAATCCGCGGTGGCAGCCGCAGGTCAAAGAGTGCACTGGCAGGGATCATCACCGCGTCCCAGCCAAGGCGTGCGCCCTCCTGTATTCTGCGGCCAAGCCCGGCACACCCGCGCACCTCACCCGTCAATCCAACCTCACCGAGCGCCAAGAGAGACGTACGCGGCGTCCGTTGCGTCGCGGCAGACCAGATTGATAGAGCAGTTGCCAAGTCGACTGCCGGCTCCGCTATCTTCGCGCCACCAACCGTTGAAACGTAGACCTCACTCTGGGAAAAGTCCAGTCTCTGATGCGACTGAACGACAGCCATGAGCATTGCGACCCTGGAGGAGTCCAAACCGGAAGTGACCCGACGCGGACTTCCCCCGCTGCTTGGTGCGACCAGCGCCTGAATTTCGGTCAGCAACGGTCGGTTGCCTTCCATCGCAACCGTCACGCAACTTCCCGGAGCTTCCCCGCGCGAACCTGAGGTGAACAGTTTGGATGGGTCTTCGACCTGACGTATACCAGCTTCCTCCAAGGTGAAACAGCCAACCTCATCCGTGGGACCGTAGCGGTTCTTAACACTGCGCAAGAGCCGCAGTGCGCCCGCCTTATCACCCTCAAACTGGCACACCACGTCCACTAAGTGCTCCAGTGTCCGCGGCCCCGCAATAGATCCGTCTTTCGTCACGTGTCCGACCAGGATTGTCGGCAGTGCGCGACTCTTAGCAGCGTTTATGACGACCTGAGACACCGTGCGCACCTGACTTACCGACCCGGGCGCGCCTTCAACCGTCGCGGACATCATCGTCTGCACGGAGTCCACAATCAGGAGCGTCGGGTCGTGCTGCTGCACTAATGCTGCCACCGTGCCGACGTCCCCTTCGGCCGCCAGCAGCAAGTTGGACTCAAGCGCCCCAATCCGGTGCGCACGCTTTGACACCTGCGCCGCCGACTCCTCACCCGTCACGTATAAGACGGGTCCGCCACCCTCAAGCCCGCTCTTCCTAGCAAACCGAGCCGCAATATCAAGAAGCAGCGTGGACTTACCAACCCCCGGTTCCCCCGCCAGCAGCACTACAGATCCGGGCACGATGCCGCCACCTAGGACGCGGTCAAACTCCACCATTCCACTTGGCCTGGGCGCCGCTTCTTCTACCCGCACACTATCCAGCGCCACAGCCTTCGCGGGCTCACCGGTACCCGTCACCACAGACAGGCCGCGCGGTGGAGCAGCCGTGGACGCGTGTTCTTCCAGTGTTCCCCAGGAATCACAGGAGCGACACTGCCCGACCCACTTCGGACTCTCCCACTGACATTGGCTGCAGCGGTAAACCAACTTTGTCTTACTCATGCTCAAACGTTACGTCCCGCCTCCGACATCTTGGGCACATAGCCGCGGTTCTGTGGATAACCCGCACGCAGACGCCCTCGCCCCGAAGGTTTCCACAACGTTACTGTCGAGGACGGACTTGCCTAACGGGGCCTCTCTGAGAAGTCCAACACCAGATGGGACGGGCCGGACACGACCAAGACGTCTTCCCGGTCAACGCGCGTATCTCCATTCGCGTACCGGAACCCTTTACCGGGACGTAGACACGCAACGACGCGCACGCCGTATTTCGTCTGCACCTGGGACTCACGCAAAGTGAAACCCTCCAGTTCGCGCGGCGGCCGCATCTTCGCGATCACGAACTCCGTTTTGTCCATCTCTATGTAGTCCAGCATTTGCCCACCCACCAGGTGAGCGGTGCGCTGGCCCGCATCGTATTCGGGGTAGACGACGTGGTTCGCGCCGATGCGCCGCAAGATCCGTCCGTGTTCGCGCGATGTCGCCTTCGCCCAAATGTTTTCGACACCAAGGTCCACCAGGTTCGCGGTAATGAGGACGGAAGCCTCCAACGAAGTACCCACACCGACAACGGCCGCTGAGAAATCCGACGCGCCGGCCTGCTCAAGTGCGGCTGCGTCCGTTCCGTCCCCTTGAACCAGCGGAAGTATGCCGCTGAAGTGCTGTACGCGGTGCTTCTCTTTCTCCATCGCCAGAACCTCAAAGCCCAGCCGTTCCAACGTCACCGCAACGGCGGCGCCGAAGCGTCCCATTCCGACAACAAGCGTGCCGCTGGTGCGGCGAGTGTTCCGTTGTGTCACCTGTACTCCTTCGTAAGCGCTGACAAAGACACTACCCGCATGGGACCTAGCCCACGATAGGTCTCTCTTCAGGCATGCGGATGCAACTCTTTCGTTCGCGCAACGCCAGTCCCGCGGCGAACGTCATTGGGCCCACCCGACCCACGACCATGAGGAAGCCGAGCAGTATCTTCCCTCCCACCGGCATAGCCGAGGTGATACCCGTCGACAAGCCCACCGTGCCAAACGCGCTGATCACCTCAAACAGTATTCGGTCGAGGGCGAAAGGGGTGGTTACCAGCAAGATCGCGGTGGTTCCGAAGATCAGGAGTACCGCAGCCAAGACAACCGCGACCGCCTGGCGAATCACGCCCACGGGGAGACGGCGGTGGAAAGCCTCAACGTCACGTCGGCCCCTTGCTTCTGACCACGCCGCCAGTACGAGGACGGTAAATGTAGTTACCTTTATGCCTCCCGCGTGTGATGCGGAGCCTCCTCCGATGAACATGGAAACGTCCGTGACCAGCCAGGAAGCACTGGTCATCTGGTCCACGTCCACCGCGCTAACCCCAAGCGAGCGCGGATTGATGGCTTCGACGATGGAGTTCAGCAGCTTTTCCGAAAGGTTCAGGGAACCGAACGTGTGGGGATTCGACCACTCCAAGGCGGCAACGATTATCCCGGTCGTGAGCGCGAGTCCCAGGTACGTGGAGATGGTCAGTTTTGAGTGTAGGGATAGGGTTCGAGGACGTCTCCACCTGCGTTTTAGATCGACGATAACGGGGAAGCCGATGGCGCCTACGAATGCCGCCAACATTAGGGGCAGCAGGACCAACCAGTTCCCAATGTAGGCTTCCATGCCCTCTGGGACATTCACGAACCCCGCATTGTTGAACGCGGAGATGGACATGAAAAGTGCGTCCCAAATGGAACTGCCGACAGAGTGCCCTTGGTCCAAGAATGAGGGCACGACGACGATGAAAAGAACGACCTCGGCAACAATGGTCGTGACAAGGACCCCTTTCACCAAGGTGAGAGCGTCCCCCATCCGGCCCTGGACATCGTCTTGGGCCAGTAGGCGTTGAGTTAGACCCAGGCGCCTTGACACCACCAGTGTTAGCAGAGAGGCCATTGTCATCACACCAAGACCACCCAGGCTGATTCCCATGAAGATGACTATCTGTCCAAATAGGGTCCAATAGGTGGCGGTGTCGACAACCGTGAGTCCTGTAACGCAGACGGCCGAGATTGCTGTGAATAAAGCATCCACGAAAGGCGTGACTTCTCCGCGCGCGTTAGAAGCAGGTAGCAGTAGGCCGGCCGTTGTGATGGTGATCAGCAGAGCGAACACGATGAGGGTGAGCCTTGCGGGGTAGCGCATCGCAAACTGGTTCAGGCTGTGCCGTGAGCGGTACCAGAACGTACGACTACGGCCGCCGTGCAAGATCAGGTGGGATGGAGCCAGAATTTGCGTGGACCGTTCCAGGGGCTCAGCGTCAGCAAAATGGGACTCTGGAATCCCCTCATCAAGAGGATCTGTGCGTAGAGGGTCCCGACGCCAACCAGAAGTATGACGGTCGTCTCCACTGTCCAGCGGCAATGTGCCACTCCCCCCATAATCTCCCGGTATTCTTGGCAACCTGGGCTAGGATTCAGTCTAGAGTCTGGTGTAGGTGCTTCGCATGCGTCACCGGCTGCAATAGTCTGCTCACCAATGGAACAGGGGTTATAGACGTCGATGGAACCTCAGCCTTCGCCCCACTTCATGACCGTAACTGAAGTTGCGGAAGTTATGCGCGTCTCGAAGATGACGGTCTACAGGCTCATCCATGCGGGGGAACTACCGGCCATTCGGGTTGGGAAGAGTTTCAGGGTTCCACAGGCTGCGGTTGACCAGCTATTTGATGCGTCGTCGTGGGAAGACAGTGACACAGCGGCACAGTAGTGTGCTGTGAGTTTAACCAGCTTTTTGGGCGTGTGTTAGCCATGGGTGGGTTGCGTAGTAAAGTAGGGGCGTTGAAAAGCCAAGGTGGCGCGGTGTAGTGACCGTTGCCTCTAGTTAGATGTTGTTGGAGGGAGTGGCCCTATGGGTTCAGTGGTCAAGAAGCGCCGCAAGAGGATGTCGAAGAAGAAGCACCGCAAGATGCTGCGCAAGACCCGCCACCAGCGTCGTAACAAGAAGTAGCCTGGTTTCGCATTAGGGGCCCCGTCCGCACTAAACGCGGAGCGGGGCCTCTTGCGTGCTCTGGGCTAGGACGCGCCGGGTTTCCCTCGTGTGCTCTACGCTCTGCGTTCTGCGCCAGGGCGCGCCCGCTCTACGCGTAGGCCTGACTGCTCTGCGCCAAGGTGGGCCGGCTCTACGAACGGTAGATCGTCGTTATCGCTCAAGATCGCCGTTGTTGCATGGCTATAGCGGCGACCTATGACGATAGCGGCGATCTAAGCCGTACGGGAGCTAATTTTGGGCCGCGTGGGGTCAAAGGAGACCCTGAAATGAGCTGAAAAGAGCTGAGACTAAGCGGCGGTGCCCCTTCAAGGCCCGTTGGTCACGGTGGACCTGCAAATCCTTAGCGATCGCACTAATCGCTTCACCTGCCATATACCTTTGGCGTATCGTCAATCGTTGGGACACCTTGAGCGTCAGATTCCTTCCCCCTTCACCGACCTTCGACACGTCAATGAAGGATATTGATAGACAGCACCTCAAGGTGTCCCACTCATCTCAAAGCGGACACACCCCATCCCCGCCGCAACTGAGGAAATTCCCCTGCCGCCACCGGCCAAATCCAATTGAAGCAAAACAATGGATTCAGCGTGCATTGTGTTGGTTGGGCTCAGGTTGTGTTGGTTCAACACGCGTTGTGCGTACACCCACAGTGCGTCCGATCGATACAAGCTGTGTTCACTTGAACCGAAGCGTCTGCCAAGACATAGTTCGGCCGTTCGGCTAACGTTGTGCCCGCTTTGCAACGATGTGCCCAAAAACAGGGCGTTCAGCGAACGTTGTGCCCAACTTGCAACGTTGTGCCCGTCGTCGAACGTTGTGCCCGGGAACATCGTTCGATACGTGACACAACGATTAGCTGGACGCCGTTCGCTGGCGATTTGCGAACGTTGTGCCCGAAATTGGGCCGTTTAGCTAACGTTGTGCCCAAAATGCAACGATGTGCCCGAAAACAGGGCGTTCAGCGAACGTTGTGCCCAACTTGCAACGATGTGCCCGCCGTCGAACGTTGTGTCACGAACCAACCAAGCCCAAGAGGGACCGACTGACCCTCCTACAGCCCCTTTTACACAAGCGCCGGTTTAGAAAACCCGCGGGCCAAGCGAGCGCCGGGTGCGCGCCGGACAAGTGCCAGGTGCACACCTGGTGGCGAATCCCGGCCAAAGATTGGCCGCCCGGCGTCAACTGCAGTCAACCACCGTCAACTGCAGTCAACCGCGCGCCCTCAACCGCCACCTAGAGGCTGCCGGATATCTGCAGGCCCTCGCCCTCGACCTCAACGTTCACGGACTTATCGGTGGGAGCGTGGTAGTCAAACGTGACGCCGTTTCGTGATACCTCCACACCCAGTGGGTAACCGTCTTTCATCAATGTGAACCGCATGGAAGACCAGTTCCCCGGAAGCCGCGGGCTGAACCGCAGCGTGCCGGTATCGTCGCGCAGACCCGCAAAGCCCATGATCAGAGCGCTCCATGTGCCACCCAGAGACGCAATGTGCAAACCCGCATCCGTATTGTGGTGGAGGTTCGCGATGTCGACGCCAAGGAGCTTCTCAAAATACTCCGCCGCCAAGTTCTGGTGCCCCACTTCCGCAGCAATGATCGCCTGAGCCGCCGCCGAGAGGGAGGAATCCCCCGTGGTTATGGAGTCGTAGTACTCGAAGTCAGCCTTCTTCTCTTCCGGCGTGAACTTGGAAGACAGCAGGTAGAGAGCCAA
>CAZTTD010000039.1:15617-19489 GCA_964616925.1 uncultured Actinomyces sp. | reverse complement strand
CTTCCGCGAGGCTTGGTACTTCCGCGGGGCTTGAAGCCTGCCGTTCACATGAAGCCCTCAAGTTGGGCGTGGCAATTGGGCGCGGAAATCGGGTGCGGCCAGTGCCGTGGTAGGCTGATGGGCTGATGGACCTCGGCCGAGGGTCCGGACGCCGTCGAGGGTACATCAGGGGGCCTAAGGTACATACGGGGTAAAAATTACGGCGTTTTTAATGGGTTTCGGGTACCCCGTATGTATCTTCGACCCCGCAATGTACCTTCGACGCAGTTACCGGCCGCGCCGCAGCAGTCGAGTAGATTCCACAGCCTTCGATCACCCCCTCGGACACAGCTTTCGGGCGGCAAGGCTCGACCCATCTGCGTGAAATGAAGCGCTGAGTCAACCATGTGCGTGAAATGAAGCGCCGAGTCAACTATGTGCCTGAAGCGGAGTCCTCAGTTGACCATGTGGCTGGAACGAAGCGCCGGGTTAACCATGTGCGCGCGGGACATCGCACGCAACAGCGCCCGCCGACGGGCCGCAGCCGCCGACGCCCCTGTTTCGCCGCCTTAGAGTTTTGTCAGCGGCGCCATCCTCAAGAGCAAACGCTTCGTCGCACTGTCGAACTGAATCTTCGCAACCGCTGATCGGCCCGAGCCTTCTGTTCCGATGACCACGCCCTCACCCAAGGTTGCATGCGCGACGCGGTCCCCAACAGACAAAGACAGAATCTCTTTGGTCTCAGCGGACTCACTCCCCGAACCCGAACCCGAACCAGAGGCCGCCGCCGCACCACCAGACGCTGACCCAGCAGTCATTCTCTCAACCCGAGCGCCGGCACCACCACCCTTGGACTCCTGCGAAGCCCCAGACCCCCAAGACCTGCGGGTCCCAGATGCACCCGATGCTCCAGATGAAGCGCTGGACCACGACGAAGCCGCACGCCCTCGCCTCTCCCCAAATGAGCCCGGGCGCCCAGACCCGTACACCGGCCCATCATCAGAAAACGACCCGTACCCACCCCAGTCACTGTCTTCAAACGCGTGCTGACGGGAACGCTCATGGGCCGACTTCCACGCCTGCTCCTGCGCGGACTCCGACCTGACCTCAACAACCTCAGATGGCAAATCATCCAGGAATCTGGAGGCTGGCATGTGCTCAATAGATCCCCAGGCGCTACGTGACGCAGCACGCGTCAAGTAAAGACGCTTTCGGGCCCGCGTCAGCGCCACATACGCCAACCGCCGCTCCTCCGCCAACTCCCCCACGTCTTCCATTGACCGCTTATGGGGAAACGTGCCATCTTCCATCCCCGTCACGAACACGTACGGGAACTCCAGCCCCTTCGCGGTGTGCACGGTCATGAGGGTCACCTGACCACGCCGCTCATCCTCATCCGGGATCTGGTCAGCATCCGCAACCAGCGCCACGCGCTCCAAGAACGCATTGAGGTCCGTTTCTTCTTCCACGGCCCCCGCATCCACCGCGAAATCCTCCGCGACAGACACCAGTTCCGCCAAGTTATCCACACGTGATGCGTCCTGCGGATCCTGAGATGCCCGCAACCCTGCCAGGTATCCGGTCCGATCCAAGATGGCCTCCAAGATCACAGCAGGCTTCTCCCCCGCCGCATCCAACGCACGCATCTCTTCCATCAACGCCCAGAACTGCGCAATAGATGTCCGCGCGCGCGGCGCCAACCCCTCAATGGGCCGCACCGAGTCCTCCGCCGTATCCGCAAGCGCCTCCCCAAACGACAACCCGTACCTGTTCGCATGCGCCGCCACAGCAGCCTGAGCCCGGTCCCCAACCCCCCTGCGCGGAGTATTGATGATTCTGCGCAGCGCAACCGTGTCGTCTGGATTGACAACGCCCTGCAGGTACGCCAGCGCATCCTTCACCTCTGCCCGCTCATAGAAACGGGTCCCGCCGACAATCCTGTAAGGGACGCCGGAACGCAACAACATCTCCTCTATCACCCGCGACTGCGCGTTCGTACGGTAGAAGATTGCAATGTCGCCCCAGTCGACATTTTGCACATCCAGATTCCGTAGCTCAGACACGATTATCCGCGCCTCATCATGCTCTGAATCCCCTGCTTCCAGCGCCACCAGGTCTCCGGCACCTTCCGCGGTCCACAGCTTCTTCGGCCGCCGCCCCCGGTTCTTAGATATGACTGCATTCGCCGCGTCCAGAATGTTCTGGGTGGAGCGGTAGTTCTGTTCCAAGAAGACGGTGGTGGCGTTCGGGTAGTCCTGCTCAAATTCCTCAATATTCCTGATGGATGCGCCCCTGAACGCGTAAATGGACTGGTCAGAGTCACCCACCACGGTCAGTTCGGCAGGCGGCACCCCGTCGGAGCCATCCCCGACCAGTTCACGGATCAGCACGTACTGTGCGTGGTTCGTGTCCTGATATTCATCCACCATGATCTGACGGAACCGCCTGTGGAAACCTTCGGCAATCGCAGGATGTTCCTGCAGCATCTGAACCGTCAGCATGATCAGGTCGTCAAAATCCACCGCGTTGGAACGTCTCAGCCTCTTGTTGTACTCCGCGTACACCTCAGCCACCATTTGTGACACGGGGTCCAGCGGCGCGTCTTTTTTGTATTGCGAGGGCGAAATCAGCTCATTCTTCAGGTCCGATATGCGGCCCGAAACGAAGCGCGGTGTGAACCGCTTGACGTCAATCCCCTGATCCTTAAGCACCATTGAGATCAGCCGCTGAGAGTCCTGCTGGTCATAAATGCTGAACGTCGACTTCAGCCCCGCCGCGGCATGGTGCTGACGCAGAATCCGCACGCAGGCGGAGTGGAACGTGGAAACCCAAACGCGGCGCCCGTCGCCACCGATCAGTTTCGCCGTGCGCTCCCGCATCTCCGCCGCAGCCTTGTTGGTGAAGGTGATCGCAAGGATCTCCCCCGGGCGCGCCCTTCCCGTTGCAAGGATGTGCGCGATCCTGTGGGTGAGCACACGAGTCTTCCCAGACCCGGCCCCAGCCATGATTAATAGCGGCGCGCCAAAGTGTGTCACCGCCTCTGCCTGTTGCTTATTCAGGCCAGCGAGGACGTCCGCCGGTGCCTCATCAGGAGGTGGCACGGGCGCTGGGTCGAAGAGAAAGTTTTGGTAATCCATGGCGGGTCTACCTTACGACAGCCCTCCGACATTCACCGACCCCAAACCGCCCTCGCCCTACTTCTCACGCCCCCGCACAGCGCCAACCAGGTTCACCATGTCCCGCGCGGTCATGTTGGGAAGATACGCATGCCCGATAGCCAAGCCCACTTGCGGCAGGGAAGCCAGGTCCGGAATGGTGAGGAAGACGGGCTCATGGCGGGGTTGGAACTTCGACTTGAACTTCAGCAAAGAGCGGAATCCGTACACCGGCTCCAAACCCTTGCCAAGGATCTCCAAAATGTAGTCCAGATAGGCCGCGGAGGAGCCCGCCTCACCCTCTCCTTGAAGTTCAGCGTGAGCCAGCGGCGCCCCGGAAAGCGAAAGGATCTCATACCCGTTCTCCTTCCCCCCACACCGCTGCCCGCGCAATCATGTACTGCATGACGGGTGGGAACCCGTCATCCCTTCGCCTCATGAAGTCCAGCGTCCAACCGACAGTCTTCCCGCCCTCATACACCGGCATCCAGGAAGTCGCGCCGTGGAGCTTCCCGTCCTCATCCACCGCTGCCAAGATTCGAACAGGCGGGTCGTCCAGCTCCGCGATGCCTCCCAGCGTGAACCCCCTCTCCGGCAGCGCCTTCTCACCCGCCCACTGCTCAGACATCGCGATTATCTGGTCTTTGAGGTCCTTCGGGCATTCCTCCCAGGTCGTCCAAACGTCCTTGATGCCTTCCTTACCCGCCCGGTTGATTGAGGTCCGCACCCCCTGGAACT
>CAZTTD010000039.1:5572-15517 GCA_964616925.1 uncultured Actinomyces sp. | reverse complement strand
CTGGAACTGCGGCGTCACCAAATACAGTGCGGGCGCGGGCAGCAGTCTCACGAAGAAGTCGCCGACCAGACCGAACACAGTGGCCTCCGGCGTGAAGGTGTGGCGCGCAACCATGCCGCCAATAACGAAGATGGCGAGGGCGATCCCCGCAGACGCCGCCACCGCAGCCCAGTACCGTCGATATGTGCCAGTCGCGGCCCTGACCGTAAACAGTTTGTGGTTCACGGCGACGAGGACGCCAAGCACCACCGGAATCAAAATGGGGACAATGAAGCGTGCCGTCGGCGCACCAGCCGTGCCGAACCCCAACAGTTCCGCCGCGGTCTCCCAACCGCGCACCTTCCGCGCCACAACCAGGTAGTGCGCCACCGCTATTCCGGCCGTCACGGCCCGCAACGCAAGCGTCCCCCAGAACGCCGCGCGCCTCCCACCACGCAGCCCCCACGCCAGCGCCAACTGAGCCGCTATCGGCATCACGGTCAAAAGGCGCGCACCAAGCCCTGAGGATCGCAGCAGGTAGGACATGTGAGCGCATTGCCCCTGCAGCCCAGATGTGTCACATATCTGGGCAACCTGCTGCTCATCAACGTGAGTCGTCAGGTCCCCGCGAGCGTGCGCAAGCACACCAATCATCTCCGTTGAACGCAACGCCATCAGAGAGCCGATCGCAACACCCGCTACGACGAGGGCGATGATCACCCGCCCCTCTTTCGGAACACCCACCAGCGGTCGCGTATCCCGCTCTTCCCGCCAGAGCCAGGCTCCGCCTGCCCAGCCCACCAGCGCGGCAAGGGTCGCGGCCACCTACTCCAAAGAACCCGTGAACGCAACGGATGTGCCCAAGACAACCAGAACACCGATTCGCACCCGGCGCCGCCACAGCGCATCCATCTGGACGCTGGCTGCCATCGCCGCACCCACAAAGAAACCGGTTATTCCGGAGACATACTGGTGGCTCAGCCCCTCAGCCCAGGTGGCGTCAAGACCCCGTATAACACTGGCAAACCCTACCGACAGCGCGCCGCCAATCCACGCTGAACCAAGGCCCACCACCGCATACCAGATGGAACCCATCCGACGTTCCAACCAAATGCCAAGCGTCAGAAGCAACGCAACATCCACGACCATGTGGAGCGGTGTCACCGTCCAAATTGGGTACGTGAAGACCGTCCACCACCCTGCCCGGGGCCGGCAACGACGCCGGTGGTGAGAACGGGGGCACTCACCACCGCCCTCGCCACTGAAAACACGAAAAGTGCACCGGCCAAGACCACCGAAACGGGGCCCGATGCCAACCAGTTCCGCGCGCGATCAAGCATCACCGTCGTCATCTACAAAACGCCTTTCTGAACGCCCGCCAAAACCAGGGTCGCAACCCCGCCCCGCCCGCCATGGTCAAACGATATTCCGCTTCACTGCCCAGCGGGTTAACTCATGCCTATTGGAGAACTGCAGTTTACGAAGCACCGCCGACACGTGCGTCTCAACTGTCTTCACTGACAGGAACAACTCCGCGGCGACCTCCTTATACGTGTACCCGCGCGCGATCAGACGCATAACCTCAGTTTCGCGGGCCGTCAGCAAGTCCAGCTCATCATCATCCTGCTGCGCGACCGGCTCCGTCCCAAAAGCATCAAGGACAAACCCCGCCAGCCGCGGGCTGAACGCCGCATCGCCCTGCGCTACTCGCTCAATCGACGCAATAAGGTCCGGTGTAGATATCGACTTCGTGACGTAACCGCGCGCACCCGCGCGAATCACCGCCACCACATCTGCCGGAGCGTCCGACACGGACAGCGCCAAAAAACGCGTCCCCTCTATATCTGCGCACCTGCGCGCCACCTCCGGGCCACCGCCACCACCACCGCCGGGAAGATGCACGTCCAGCAGCGCAACGTCTGGGCGCAGGCGATGACACGCCTCAACCGCCGAATCAACGTCGGCCGCATCCCCAACGACCTCTACAACCGCCGACTTCTCCAACTCCGAACGAACGCCCGCCCGCACTAGGGGGTGGTCATCTATGACAAGGACGCGAATACTCATCCGTTCGTCTCTTCCTGCTTGTGGCCCGAGGGCGGTCCGCTCAGCCGACTGCATCCAGCCTACTGTGGCTCCTGCTCGCTGGTTGGCTTCGGGCCCTCATAAGCTGCCGTGGCAACATTTGGGGAGACGAACACCCGCTCTCTCTGTGGCTGGCCCCCCTGGCCGGACGGACTCTGCGCGCCCGCGGGAATCTTGATTGCAACCTCGGTACCGCCGTATTTGCGCCCCTCGTCCTCGCCCTCCTTTGGCGGCAAGAAACGCACGTTGACGGTCCCCCCGACACGCCGAACGCGCCCCACGATTGAGTTCCTGTATCCGTGCCGGTCCGTCGGTATTTCGTCGAGGTCGAAGCCAGGCCCCGCGTCCTTCACGTAAATCTCCAGTGCCCCTCCGCGAACCTCTTGATACACGGTCACGGGTGGCGCGCCGTGCTTGACGGCGTTCGTGATCGCTTCCGTGGCGGCTGCGATAGCGGCAAGATGCGCGGGCCCGGGCTCAAGGTCGCCGACCGTGACGACCTCGACAGCAGTCCCGTAGGTCGCGCCGATCACGGCAACCTGGTTTGAAAGCGCCTCCGCGACAGACACCTCCGGTTCAACGGTCCCTGTGTAGAGCCAGGACCGCAGCTCCCGCTCCTGGGTGAGCGCCAAGCCCCGAACGCGCACCGGATCCTCCGCGGCACTTCGTATCAGTGTCAGCGTCTGAAGAACTGAGTCGTGCAGGTGCGCTGCGATGTCGGCACGCTCCGTTTCGCGTGCCTCACGCGAACGCGATGCCGTGAGGTCACTGACGATCCGTGTGGCCAACGGCGCCAGCCCAAACGCCGCAACCACAACTACCACCAGCGCAGTGAGGGCCCCGGAACCCAAGTCCGATATGTACCCCATCGTGTAGAGCACTCCGATGGTGCCCGCAACAAGCAGCAGGGTCCCCAGGACCACGAACGCACTGGCCCCCCGTTTCGATGGTCCCGAAACCCGTGGTCCCTGACGCCAAACCAGGACCAGTCCCACCATCGCCACCAGTGACCACGCCAGGGCCTCCGCTGAAACCCCCGCGAACAATCCACTGACGGCAACCAACGCGGCAATCGCTAGAAAAATGGATCCGACCACCAGAAGGCGCCCTGCCGTGACCTGCTGGTCTCGACGCTTCCCAACCGCCCTCATTGGCGCCTTGTAAGCGGCGCTGGGATCCGTTAGCTGCGCATCCTTTAGCGCGGCTTCTTCCGTTGGGGTTGTCATCCAAAGGAACATGTAAGCGAGGACGCCCAGCCCTCCGACAGCGCTCAACGCACCAAACGCGATGCGGACCGGGAGGACAGGCACGTTATACCGCGCCGCGATTCCGGAGGCTACGCCTCCCACCCACGGTGCCGCCATATCGGCGCTGTCCGACTGCGCCAGTGTCAGACGCTCTTTCTCTTTCTTTGCCACACGCCCATGCTCCCAGACCTACGCAAGAGCGCCAACCCTAGGGGACGCGAATCGGGGGATTTTCAGGGTCTTACCCGATAACGCCCGCGCCGCTTCGTCGTCAAGATGGTTACATGAGCAAAGAAAGCAATATCCCAGACGGTCCTAATCCGTTCGAGGGCGCAGCGGAAGACCCCACGCAGGTCTTTGCGTCCCCGGCGGCACCGGACTCAACACAATCATTTCCAACAGCGCCGGACGCGACACAGCCGTTCCCAACGACGCCCGACGCAACACAATCATTTCCAACAGCGCCCGACGCAACACAATCATTTCCGGCCGCACCGGCAGAAGAACCGCATGTCTTCGGAGCGCCGGTTCCGCCAAATGAGCAGCCCGCATGGTCGCAGACCGACCAGCCGACCCCCGCGCCCAACCCCTACACATCGCAGGGGTACCCTGTCGCGGTAGCACCCAAAGAGCGGACCCTAAGCAACGGGGTTGCGTTTGCAGCGGTTGGCGCCATGGCCATCATCGCGGCAATCGGTCTGCTCTTCTTCTTCGGCGCAGGCATGACTAACCTTTCCGGGCAGGCGGTCTTGATTTCCGTCGGCCTCATCGTTGTGGTCGCCGCTGCTGTCTTGATCTACGCGGCCATGAAGGGCCTGAGGCCAGGCTGGTTCCTGCCATTCACAATCGTGGGCGCACTCTTCGCGGTTCCCGTCGCAGCAGTTGGCGGCGCGATGACGGCCTACACCTACGTGGAAAACTCCCCAGGCTTCGGCGGGCACTGGACCGACGAAGACTGGTTTGAGGAAGATTGGGAGGACTCTGGCTGGCAAGATGAGACCTTCCTAGATGACACCTGGGAAATGGGGAACGTTGGGGGCCCAATCGTTGCCGTAGACCCCTCGGAAACCAAGATCATCGGAAACGGAGAGTTCCTGCTTCTGAATCTCACGGAGATCGATGATGTTCACGACCTGAAATACGACGTCGCGCTGAATGACTCTGAGATGACGGTCCTGCTCACGGATGACCAGCTGCCGCTGGTGCCAACGTGGAGTGAAGATGCTTCCTCAATGTTTGAGGGCGAAGCACTTCTCCCCTTCTCAAACGACGACATCACCTGGCAGTTGCGCGACTGGATCGACTCCAGCTTCGCCGCTGAGTCCTACCCGTTTGGATTGGGGGAAAAGGGCGCAGACCCAGACGCGACAATCTCCTTCGCCGTGACCCTCAATAACGGCTCCACCATGCGTTTTGTGATTGTGGACGAGGACGTTATGGGCCACTGGTCCCCCAGGCACTCCACGGACCAGGGCGCGCAGTCCGGAAGAGGCACCCACCCGGGGCAAACCTCCGGCTCCACCCAGACCGATACGAACGACGGAGGTAACTGAAGATGACTACCAATAACCCCGGACATCCCACACGCAGAACAATCTACGTCGCGCCGGACGGAACCAGGATTCAGGGCGCCCCAGCGCAGGGCGCCGGATCCTTCCAGGCGGCACCGGGCTATGGTGCCCCAAGACCTGCACAGCAGGCGTACGGACAGCCAGCGACCCAACCCTATGGCGCACCGCATGCGCCCCTGCCGGCACATGCCGATACGGCGGACCCTCAGATCAGTGTGGGCCTGCTGGCATGGGGCGTCGTCCTGATGATCTTCGGTCTACTTTTGATCCTGGCGCCACTGTTTGGCGCGGGCTCTCTTCAGACCCTGATCGTCATCACGTTTGCGGTGGCGGGCATAGCGTTCTTGGTGCTCGCATACATGACGTCACGCGACGCACCGCAGAAGAAGGCGACGCCGGGCGCGTAGGCTAACGCCCTCGCAAAACCGCAACGCCCTCGCAAACCACAGGGGAACTGGAGTGCTGCTACTTAGCGGCGTAGCGCTCCAGTTCCTCTTCAACAATTGAGGGGTCCAGCTTCGTGAAGACCGGCGCGGGCTTGGCAATCGGAGTGCCGACGGCAATGTCCGCGCGCTTCCAAGGCCGAACGTTCGTGTAATCACCGGTGATCACCGGGTATCGTCCAGCGACCTCCAGTGCGGCATCAGGCGACACATCTTCGGGGGTACCCGGGGTCTCACCCAGAAGCGACCCGTCCAAAGCCGCCTCATCAACCCACTCAAGGCGTGGCATTGGAGCCAAATCGCCCTCGCCCCCAAAAACCTTGTCCACCGCGTTCGCGGAGTGCGGCAAGAACGGCGCCAGCATCGTATTCAAATCAGAGACTGCCTGGGCCAAAACCCACAGGATGGTGCGCAGGCGCGGCTGCTCTTCCTCACTCTTCAACTTAAACGGCGTCGTGTCCGTGATGTAGCGGTTCACCTCCGCTACCAGGCGCATAACGGCGGCAATCGCAGCCTTCTGGTGGTGTTCGAAGATGAGGCCGCCGACCTCATCGAAACCCGCCTCAAGGTCAGCCAGCAGTGCAACGTCAATGTCCAGAAGTTCCGCCGGTTCCGGGACCTCACCGAACTTCTTGTGGATCATGGTCGCGGTGCGGTTCACCAAGTTGCCCCAGCCGGCCACCAGCTCATTGTTCGTGCGGCGCAAGAACTCTTCCCACGTGAAGTCCGCGTCCGACGTTTCGGGTCCGGCGGCACTAATGAAGTAGCGCAGCGCATCGGGCTGGTAACGGTCCAGCATGTCGCGCACGTAGATCACGATTCCACGAGAAGTCGCGAACTTCTTCCCCTCCATCGTCAAGAATTCCGACGACACGACTTCGGTCGGGAGGTTCAGAATTCCGAACTCACCAGGCGTCCCGCCAAGGGCCCCCTGCCCGTTGTACCCCAGCAGTTCCGCCGGCCAAATCTGCGCGTGGAAGACGATGTTGTCTTTGCCCATGAAGTAGTAGGTGAGCGCTTCGGGGTCGTTCCACCACTTGCGCCACGCCTGCGGATCCCCCGTCCGCCGCGCCCATTCGATCGAGGCCGACAGGTAGCCCACCACCGCATCAAACCAGACGTACAGGCGTTTCGTCGGCTGGTCTTCCCAGCCTGGCACCGGAATGCCCCAGTCAATGTCGCGGGTCATGGCGCGCGGACGCACTTCTTCTAGGAAGTTCTTCGCGAACCTGATGACGTTCGGACGCCATCCGGCCTGCTCACGTCCGTCCAACCATTCGGTGAGCGCCCCGGCCAGCTCCGGAAGGTTCAAAAAGTAGTGTGTGGTTTCAACGAACTTCGGGGTTTCCCCGTTTATCGAGGACCTCGGGTTGATCAGTTCTGTCGCATCCAACTGGTTGCCGCAGTTGTCGCACTGGTCCCCGCGCGCTCCCTCGTATCCACAAATGGGACACGTCCCCTCAATGTAGCGGTCCGGCAGTGTCCTTCCGGTCGAGGGCGAAATGGCCGCCAGCGCACTCTGCTCCAGCATGTAGCCGTTGTCGCGAACCACTTCGAACATGGCGCGCGTGACCTCATGGTGATTGGGTGTCGTGGTGCGCGTAAAGAGGTCGTAGGACAGGCCCAGGTTCACCAGGTCTTCCGCGATAATCAGGTTATTCTCATCCGCCAGTTCGCGCGGCGTCTTCCCCTGTCTTTCTGCTTCAACCAGAATCGGGGTACCGTGCTCATCAGTCCCGGAAACCATCAGAACGTCGTGGCCCGCCATTCGGCAATAGCGGGAGAAAACGTCGGAGGGGACACCGAATCCGGCGACGTGTCCGATGTGACGGGGACCATTGGCGTAAGGCCAAGCGACTGCGGAAAGAATACGACTCATAGGCCATAGCCTAGTTCGGCCAGGGGCGCGAGAAAACCGACTTAGGTCTAGGCTTATGTGGAAGTGGGCAATCTGTACCATGTAGGCAGGAAAGCCCACGTGAGTGGAGGACTGGGAGGGCCGCTACTATGACTCGCGCTTTGGTGATTGTGGACGTTCAACCAACTTTTTGCGAGGGCGGGGCCCTGGCTGTTGAGGGCGGGAATGCGTGCGCCAAACGCATCGCTCAGTACGCGTTGGACCATGAGGATGACTACGACCTAGTCGTGACAACACAGGACTGGCACATCGACCCGGGGGCACACTTCTCCGATACCCCCGACTTTGTGGACACCTGGCCGCCGCACGGGGTTGCGGACACGCCGGAGGCGGAACTGCACCGCGCACTGGCGCCCTTGAGCATCGACTACTCCTTGAAAAAGGGAGAGTATGAGGCCGCGTATTCGGGTTTTGAGGCGGCCTGCCCAGATGGCAGCACATTGCTTGAGGTGCTGGAGGATGAGGGTGTGGACCAAGTGGATATCGTTGGTCTGGCGCTGTCCCACTGCGTGAAAGAAACCGCGTTGGACGCGGCGAAGCTGCGTTCCCTGGATCAGGTGCGTGTGCTGGTTGACCTGACGGAGCCGGTTTCCCCCGACCAGGGTGAGTCCGCCCTCGAAGAAATGGGTAAAACACGTATCCGGCTGGTGAACAGCGGCTCTAAGTGAGGGCTAGGGCGGCTTTGAAAACCGCGTTCGCGCGGTGACCGCTACCTTCTGCGACTTGGGCGGATGCTTCCTTTAGTCGAAGGTCGTCCCGTTCGCTAAGCAGTTTCGCCTGAACTGCTAGGTCCTCAAGGTTGGCGGCTGCTTTTTGGGGCGCGCCCGCTACGACAAGGGTGACTTCACCCAGTATTTCGTTTGCGGCTGCGTGGTCGCGCAGTTCCTCCAGAGTTCCGCGGACAACCTCTTCATGTGTCTTGGTTAGTTCGCGGCAGAGCACTGCTTGGCGGTCCTCTCCGAAAGCCTCCGCCAGCCTGGCCAGAGTCGCGGCGGTGCGGCGGGGCGATTCAAACAGAACCATGGTGCGTGGCTCTGCACCTAACTCTTCCAGCCGTTCCTTCAGGTCGGAGCCCTTAGTTGGTAGGAACCCCTCAAATGTGAAGCGGTCCGTTGGCAGTCCGGAGACGCTGAGGGCGGCAAGCGCCGCACTGGGACCGGGAAGAGCAGAGACGCGAATACCCTCTTTGGCGGCGGCCTTACTCAAGCGGTATCCCGGATCAGAAACAGTTGGTGTCCCGGCATCGCTGACGACCAAGACCATGTCACCGGATGCGGCTGCGTCGATGAGATCTTGAGCGCGGCGTTCTTCCACATGGTCGTGGAACGCGACGATGCGCCCGCCCGGACTGATGCCTAACCGAGAACACAGTCCGCGAAGCCTCCGCGTATCTTCAGCCGCGATCAGGTCGGCGGTTTGAAAGGCTTCCCGCAGTCGAGTGCTGGCATCCCCCGGGTTACCAATCGGTGTCGCCGCCAGGTAGATGATGCCCTCGCTCTTGTCGCTCATGGTCTCAGTATCCCCCGGCACGCGCTTCACCGTATTGGGGTTAGGGCTTGGTCGACGATGCGGTTGTTCGTAGCAAGCTCAACTACCATGAGCTGACTTTCAGTGACCCCGTAGGAGTGCGACTCATTTTCAGCTACCCACAGGCCGTCGTAGAACTTCGCCGGCAACACCATCAGTCCGCCGTTCTTGCCAAGCCCAACGTAGGTGAAGCCTGCACCGCTGTTTCCACAAATCGTGATGTAGAACCCCTCTGTCACTCCCTCCAGTTGGGTGTAGCCTCCTGCGGGGCAATACGCGGTTGAGGGGTGGGAGCCGGTTTGTGCGGAACTTTCTTGCGAGGGCGTAGAGGCAGGGGCCTCCGAACCCGCCACGACGGTAGATGGAACCGCGGGCGCTTCACCTGCCGGCACCTGGCGTTCCCCCAGCTCCACGAAGAAGATGATGAGCACCTTGAACTGTCCCGTGACGGAGTCGCTCCTGTCCAGGCGGGTGACACCCGCCGGTTGATAGTCCAGCCGCAGGCTTTCCCCACCCGACATGTGCGCAACGTAGCCCTCAGAAGTGGCTCCGGTTGAGGCGGTGGCAGCCGGAACGTACTGCACATCGGAGCTTGTCTGCATTCCTGAGTCCGCGAACTCAGAAGCCCAGTAGGTTGGCTGAGATGCCGAGACGCCGCACACCAGGACCCAGCCGTTAGAGAGCTCTGCCCACGCCAAGAGGACAGTGGAATCCGGGCAGTCCGGGATAATGGCGGGCACTTGCCCAGCTCCCCCGGGCTCAGTAGCGACTTCGGCTTGCGTCGCCCCGGGGCGCACATCCGAACTGCTGGTGGGCTCCCCGTCCGCGGCCGGGCCATACACGGTGACGGAGTCAAAAGCCTGCATATGTTTGGTTCCGACCTGGTGCATGCCGCTGACTACAACCAGGTACCTGCCGGACCCCTTTTGCAGGACCCTCCCACCCAGTTGCAGCTCCCACAGTGGTTCGCCTGTGACGTCGTCATACGCGGTAGCAAGGCCGCCACCATCCCCGTACTCACAGTCGGCGGGTGCGTGCAGAACAACGCCGTCAAGCTCATAGTTGCACGCACCTCCGTCGATCACCACTGCCCGGTCCACGCCCGGCAAATCGAATAGCGGTGCACCACTTGTGTCCCCGCTGTAGAGGATTTTTCCGTCGGTTAGAGACAACTG
>CAZTTD010000039.1:0-5472 GCA_964616925.1 uncultured Actinomyces sp. | reverse complement strand
ACCTTCCCATTCTTCACATCAAGTGCCTGAATGGAGTCAGTCCCTTCAAACGACGGACAGTACAAAACCTCTTCGCGCTCATCAAGCGCGCAGTGGGTGATAGGACCGATGTTGTCCTGAGTCCAAAGGGTCTTCCCAGTGGCCGGTCCGATCGCCTTGATCTGGTCATACGTACTGAAGAGCAACGTGTCGGCGGCTTGTAAGGCCATGGCTGTGGGGACCACTGCTGCATCTCCGCCGTCCGTCCCCCACATTTGCTCCGAGCTCAACGTCCAGAGTTCCTGCGCCCCAATCGTAAAACCGTCAGACTCAGCCACCGAGCTCTGAGATGATTTCTCCCCTCCAATGAACTGCGCCGCGACCGCGACGACGCCCGCAATCACGGCGACTGCGAGGACGCCAATGCCTATCAACGCGACTTTCGGCAGCGTGTTTCTCTTTTTTCCGTTCGAGGGCGGGGCAGCGGCCCGGCCCATCCTGTCGCGCAATATTGTGGCGGTTGCGGGGTCTCCCGTGTTCTGTAGCCACCCCAGAAGCTCCGGGTACGCATTCGGGTGTGCCGCGACTATTGGCCAGAACTCAGGTCCAACCTGAACCAGCTTTGCAAGTGTCGCACCATCGGTGCGTGGATCCGCTGCCAAGGCATGCAGTTGTTGGCGGGAAAGCCCTTGAAAGGATGCGTCCACTTCAACTCCTAGTCTGAACGCGCACGGACACCGGCGTACACGGGCGCTTCCCCCGTGTACGCCGGTCACAGCCGCGCAGTTATGCAGCATTGCGCCGACAACACAGGATCCACGCCCATGCTAGCCGCTTACGTATTGCGCAGAGAGACGCCCTTATGCCAGACCTTGTAGATCCTCCGTCACCATTCGTTATCCGCATTCCTTGAGCTGCTCGACAGCTGGTGAAAGTGCCCCGGTTCCCCCAACCAGTGAGACGGTGGAGACCTTGGATCCTGGACCCTTGATCCAGCTACTCACCACAGGCTTGGGAATGCAAGCCCCGGTGGAAAGAACAAGTCTCTGATTCAGGTTTCCGCTTGGAACCGCAGCTGAAAGTGCGTCGGGGAAGTTCCCTCCCGTCGCTATCCACACCTGCTCCGGTGAGACACCTTCAGCCGCTGCCTTGAGATTGACTTCAGCATTCACGGCCGCGTTTGTCTCATAGCGGCTACTTCCTGACAGTCTCTTAACAGGCGTTAACCGGCTTAGGTTGGACTCAATAGTTGCGTTGACCGCCCCGCGGCCCCCAGCAACATAAATGGTTTCTGGTGCCTTAGTTGCAAGTAGATTCATCATCTGCTTGGAAACATTGGTGTCAACGACGCCATCGACAAGTAGCACCGGTGCCTTCAGCGCGCCACCGGCGGCCGCAGCTGATAGGGCGTCGGGATAGGCCCTGCCCGTTGCAACGAACGCGTATTTCACCGGTTGGTCCGCAAAGAACGTTGTGAAGATGTTGGCTGAAGTCTCATAGCGGGAACTGCCGCTGATGCGCCTCACAGATTTGCCCGTAGCCTTTGTCAACTGCCCCACGACATTCTGAGAAACAGCACCTGTTCCGCCCACCACGTACACATGCGATGGGTTCTTCGCCTTGATGGCTTGCAGTGATTCGCTACTTAGACCTGAGGTTGCCGTCAGGAACAGGGTCCCTCCCGTAAGCGCAACGGCTGGACCAATAGACAGTGCGTCAGCAAAGGTACCACCCGTCGCCACAAAGACTGGCTTTCCAACTCCTCCCAAAACGTTGTTCACTGCAACGTTGGTGCGGTACCTATCGGTTCCCGCCAACCTGCGAATGTTCAGCAAAGTGGGCTTCGCAGCCACCGTCACTTCAGCAGACGTAGCACTGGCAGAGTCATAGCCTGCCTTCACTCCCGTCACCCGAACACTGACCTTCTTTCCAGCGTCACCGGCAACAAGCGTGTAGGTTGCCGCAGTCGCACCCGCGATTGCACTTCCGTTTGCCAGCCACTGGTACGAAACGGAGTCCGCAGCGGGGACGAAGTCCGTCTTCGCACCACCAGACACGGACAGCGTTTGCCCAACGGTTGCTGTTCCCAATATCTTCACGTTTGTTGGCGCGACCAATGAAGGGGTGCCGGGCGGCGTCTTCCTCACCAGGACTTGGATGTCTTTGGTTTCTGTACCCGTCACAACAATCGGGTCCGCGCTTTCCATTGTCGGATTGTTATCCCACCACTGGCTTGCTGCACTGCCTCCGTGGCCGATGACACTCAACTTGTAAGTACCCGGAGTAAGGCCGCCTATGAGGGCATGACTTTGGGAGCCTGCCCACCATGCCCCATAACGCTCCCAAACCAGCGTCCCAGAGCTATCGAAGAGCTTGAGTTCCAACATGCTGTCGACGCTAACTCCTTCGCCCCGCAACAGTTCTACGCGGATTTGTGCTCCCCTAACTAGGGTGGCGTCAATGTTGTCTGTGCTTTGGCCTGCATGCGTGACCACCGGCCCAGCTCCCGCCTGAGTGCTGGCGCCTCCCGGGCTTCCTGTCCACCACTGTTCGAGGACGTTTGCTAGCACCCCTCCAAAGTCGAATTTTGGTGCGAACAACACGTTGTAGGTGGCGGGCGGCAGATTACCAATTTCGTATCTACCGTCATGTTCCGGCCACACAACACGGACCAGTCCACCGGACGGGTCATAGACCGCCACCATCGCTTGGCCTACCTCCGCGTCCCCATCCGGCAGATGCACAGTTCCCTTGATCGAGGAACCCAGCGTCATCGTGACGTTAATGCCAGTGCGCGAACCGCCGGAGGCCAGCGGAATTGGCGTTGCACTAGACATTGAGAGCGCTCCGGCCAGAGTCCCGTCCCACCAGTGCCAGGCTACGTCGAAGTCCCACGTATAGACGAGGATCCGGTATTCGCCTGAGGAAAGACCGATGATCTTGTAGTTCCCGTTGGCGTCAACTCCAACATCTGTGACCCGCTCTCCATCAGCGTTGTATGCCGAAACCCACACCAGATCCAATGAACCGAACGTAGGTGGAATCGTCACCTTCCCGGAGATCGTGGCTCCCTTGCGCATGGTGGCGTTAACGTCGGACACCTGTACACCTGGCTCTATAGGTATTGATGTTGCGTCACTTTCATTCGCGGCATCCTTCCACCACTGCTCCTCCACGTTGATATCCGGAGCGTCAAAGTGGACCCAGTAGATCCCTGTTTGGAGCCCGTCAAGGACGTAGGTTCCATCTGCCTCAACCGGGGCCCACTCAGCGATGTCATAGCTGGAGTCGTATGCCCAGACGTTAACATCGGTCGGACTTCCTATCCCTGAAGGGACCGTAACCTTTCCGGTTATGCGCCCACCAGCGACCAACCATGCGTCTATGCCTGCACGGGTCCCCTGAGCGGGCAATGTGATGGTGGCGGCTCCATTTTGTGTGGGAGAACCTCCATCTGTGCCTGTCCACCATTGGGAAATCGTGCTGCCTCCCTCTGGAGAGAATTTAACTTTGTAGGTGCCTGGATACAGCCCCTCAACCTCATAGTTCCCGTCGTCATCGGCATAAGCACCGCGGGCGTAGTCGCCCTCGACCGTGTAAACCTCCACAAAGACAGAGCCCGGTTCCGCTCCCCCAGAAGCCACCGTTATCTTTCCGGATATCGTGGCACCCTTAACAAGGGTGGCGTTGATATTTGTCCGTGACTCTCCCGCACCCAAGGTAATCTTCGTTGCGCTTTCGATGTCCGTGGCTCCATTCCACCACTGTGGAACCACGTTGATTAAGTAGGAGGAGAACTCCACCCTGTACGTGCGTGCAGGAAGCCCTTGGATCTCGTACGTACCGTCTTCCTCCGGCCTCGCCGTCTCGAAGTATTGATAAAACTCGTCGTAGACCCACACCACCGTGTCACTCGGGCTTCCTAGCCCTGCTGGGACCGTCACCTTCCCGGAGATGGAAGCCCCTTTTTGCATCTGCGCGTTGATGTTGGGTTGCACAGCACCTGCTGACACCTCAATGACAGTCGCACCAAAATCATCGAATGCACCAGCTGCGGTTCCGTTCCACCATTGCTGAATGACGTTGGTTCCCTGTCCTGAGAACTGTACCTTGTAGGATCCCGCTGCTAGGCCCGCGACCTCATATGTTCCATCCTCTTCAACGTAGGCATAAGAGTAGGAGTACACATCTGTGCGGAACACAAGGACTTCCACACCAGTGATACTTCCAGCACCTGCGGGAACCGTGACTTTTCCGGTGATCGTGCCGCCTTGAACCATGGCGGCGTTTATGTGAGTCTTCGCTTCACCGTCGGACAGGGTGACCAGCGTAGCCTCGCCCTCGTTATCCGCGTCATTCCACCATTGTCGAACCAGGTTTATGCCATGACTAGGAACGAAACTGACGTAATAGTTGCCCGCAGGCAGTCCCGCAACCTCATACGTGCCGTCTGCGGCGGGTACGTCAAACCATATGTCCGCACGGTCCTCGTCCTCAACGATGACCATGATTTCTTCAGGGACTACCAAACCGGTCGGGAAGGTTACTCTCCCGGAAATGGAGGCAACACCTGCTCCAGGGCTCAATACGCGGCCGACACGTTCGGTAAACGACAAGTCTTTGCGGGCGAACAGGTTCGACTCACCCTCTTTTGACTCTTTCGCATCGGGACGGGTGAAAGGCTTGTCTGCGCTCTGCTCTAGACTCTCCGAGCCAGGTGCCTCAACGCTAGGACCGGTACCGATAGTGCCAACCCCAGCGGGCATTTGCCCGTCAGGCATTGGCAGAACGGTCAAATCGTCTCGTGGTTGCTCAGTTGGTTGTGGACTCACTTGGTCGAGACCGGAGTCCCCTTCTTTGGCCTCCGCCAAGCCGTCCGACTCACTGCCCCCAGCGAGTGCATCACCAGCAAGATATGCATCATCTGCCGGCACCAGTGCCACGTCGATATCGTCCACGGGCACTGTACCGTCAAGCGTAATAGTCTCTGCCTCAAAGAAGTTTGTAGCGTCCTTGTACCAGATGGGTGCGCCCTCAACCGTGTCAGAAACGAAGACCAACTTGTAAGCGCCAACCGCAAGGTCTGTCACCTCAAAGGTGCCGTCCGCTAAGACTTCTGTTTTTCCGACCACCGGGACTGCGTCCGGAACCAAATAGGGCTCAAGTCCGATCGCAGCCTCGCTGTCGCGCTCCACCAGCCCGGACAAAGTAGCGGTCTGCGCTGTCGCGCTCCCCACCGTAACGACGTCTCCATCGGCAACATCGAGTACCGCGGGGGTCGCGTCCGCGTATACAGCCGCCACTTTGACGTCCCCGTTCACGAGGGAAAGCCCTTCGGGGACCGTAACGGTACCCGAAATGGAAGATGTTGAAGATGTTGATACGTAGTCCGCGACTCCGTCTGAACCAGCTTCAGCAGCAATAGCTGCTCCTGTTAGTGCGGTGGTAAGTCCCAAGGAAAAAGCGAGCGTCGCCGCTAGGCCGGGAATACGG
>CAZTTD010000038.1:0-19725 GCA_964616925.1 uncultured Actinomyces sp. | reverse complement strand
CATGCCATCTTGACCATTTCTGTTCTTGACCGCGCGCTGCAGGCTGCGCGTGAGGCCTGGCTGGGCAGATTGAACGCAGGTTGTGTCAGTTGAACACACGATGTGTTGATCGGACACACGTTGTGTGCGTGCACAAGGTGCGTTGGACTAACACATCGTGCGTTCAGCTCACCCAACGTGCGTTCAGCTAACACATCGTGTGTTCAAGCGGGCCTCTACGGGCAAGGAATGCTGGCTGCGCGCATGCAAAGAGGGTGCGCACATGCCATCGAGGGCTTTGCAAACAAAAAGGTAGGTCCGTTTTGGCTCTAGGCGTGAGAATGGGGCGCGGAGGCACCGCAGATACCCGAAAGTTAGGGCCTCTCCCCAAGTTTCCCTGGTGAGAGGCCCTTTTCGTAGCGGGGGCCAGATTTGAACTGACGACCTCTGGGTTATGAGCCCAGCGAGCTACCGAGCTGCTCCACCCCGCGTCGGCTTATACAGTCTAAGCGGGTTCTCCCGCATCGTTCAAGTCCACTCGACGTGGGCTCTCTCATACTTCTGCGGAGACCAGCCCTAGAAGGTCACGCCCCCCGCCGGGACGCGCCCCCGCAAGGACTAGCCCTCACGCGGACTACCCCTCACCCACACCGGCATCCGGGTCGATGGTGGCGATTTCTGCGTCCTCACCCAACTCACCCAAGTTCACGTCCCCCGTGCCCTCGGTCCCCGGGATTGTCCCCAGTTCCCCAGCTGCGGTGCCGTCAACTAGGTTCTGGAGGGCAACCAGCTCCTCCAAAGCCGCATTCAGGTCCTTCTGTGCTTTCCCATACGCGGTCCAGTCACCCGCCTTCATCGCTGCATCGGCTGCGACCATGGCGTCCCGCGCTTTCAGGATCGCGGCGTTCAGGGCACTTTCGTGGTCGAGTGGCTCGGATGACTCGCCCTCGCCCGCGTCCCCATCCCCTTCCGGCTTCACCTCAGAGTCACCCGTAGTCGCTTGGGCGTCACCGCCGAACGTCTGGTCCAGCGCCTCATTGAGGGTGCGCGCGAATCCGACCTGGTCACCGAACGATGTCAACACATACCTCAACACCGGGTACGCAGTGGATCCCGTCGACTGGACGTAAACCGGCTGCACGTACAGCAGCCCGCCACCCACGGGGAGCGTCAGCAGGTTACCTCGAATCACGGAGGACCCCTGCTGGGAAAGCAAGTTCAACTGGGTCGCGACCTGCTGGTCAGTGTTGAAATTGTTCTGGACTTGGCCGGGGCCAGGAACCGTGGTCGAGGACGGAAGAGCCATAAGACGCAACTTCCCGTACCCGTCACGAACCTCACCCGGGGTGTCCCCTGTTTCAGAGTCAACCGCTAGGAACCCAGCCATCGCAGCGCGCCGCGCCTCACCACCACCGGCTGGCACATACACGGAGGTCAAGGAGAACTCTGCGCTCTCCTGATTCGGCATCTGCATGGTCAGGTAGTACGGCGGTTGCAGAGCCTGCGTGGAGCTACCATCCGACGCGGACGTCGGGTCTTCCGACAGCCTCCAGCGGTCACCACCCGTGTAGAACTCTGCCGCTTCGGTCACGTGGTAGGTCTCAAGCAGTTGACGCTGCACCTTGAACATGTCTTCCGGGTAGCGGAAGTGGCTCATGAGATCCCCGGAAACTTCAGAGACATCCTCAATCATCCCCGGGTAGACGCCCTTCCAAGAAGCGAGGATAGGGTCCTCATCATCCCAGGTGAACAAGCGAACCGAACCGTCATAGGCGTCAACAACCGCCTTCACGGAGTTGCGCATGTAGTTGACGTCGGAGTTCGGCAGGACCGAACTGGCGTCCACCGTCCTTGAGTCGGTAGTGGCGTTCAGAAGGTTAACGCGCTCGGAGTAGGGGTAGTTCGCCGAGGTCGTATACGCATCCACAATCCACACCAGCCGCTTCGGCGTGGAGTCATCCCCATCCATGTCGACGACAGCAGGGTACGTTCCGTGCTCAAGCGTCAGGTACGGGGCCACCTTCGCAACGCGCAAAAGCGGGTCCCGGTCGTAAAGAATCTGGGACTCAGAGTTGGTCTGCTGAGAGAAGAAAATGTCTGTCGAAGTGAACTTCACGGCGTACAACAGCTTGTTCCAGGGGTTACCGACGGATGGCCCGCCCTCGCCCGAGAACGTCGTCTGAACCTGTCCCGACGCCGCATTATCGTCCGGGTAGTCCAGTTCCTGCGGCGTTGCGCCCTCCGGGGCGCCCACAATGGAGTATTCCGGAGAGTTCGCGGAGAAGTACACGCGGGGTTCATAGTCCCCCATCTCACCAATGGAGGGGATTGAGGATTCCCAGAAGGCGGGGGTTCCGTCTGCTCGCACTGTATTTCCGTACGCGGCAACCACGCCGAAACCGTGCGTGTAGACGGTGTGGAGGTTCACCCAGGTCTGCTGCTCCGGCTGGAGACCGGGCAGGTACAGGTCACGAACGGCGATTACCGTGTCGCGACGCTCATCGTCAATCGTGTAGCGGTCAACGGACAGCTTGGACGCGAACGTGTAGTACGGCCTTGACTGCTGCAGCTGACGCACCGTCGGCGAGATGACCATCGGGTCCAGGAGGCGGATCTGAGACGTCGCCTCACTGTCCTCACGCAATTGCCCCGCGGTGGCGGTGGTGGTCGCGGTGTACGTTTCGTACTCCACCTCATCCAGACCGTACGCCGCAAGCGTCGCGTCAATGTTGCGCTGAATATAGGGCTGTTCCATCTGGCGCGCGTTCGGCGTGACGCGGAACTGCTGGATTAGCGCGGGATATGCGCCGCCTATGACGAGGGCGGAAACGACCGTCACCGCGACACCAACCGCGGGCAGTCGCCACGTCCCCTTGAACGCGGCTACCACGAACAGCACCGCGACCAGGACGGAAATAACCGCCAGGATGATCTGCGCCGGCAAAACCGCGTTCACCTGTCGGTAAAGAGCGCCGTCCACCAGGTCACCGTCGTTCAGTACGAGGGCGTATATCCCAATCCAGTACCGCAGCGCCACTGTCAGGGACAGTGCGGCACCGAAGATCCCGATCTGCATGCGGGCGCTGTTGGTCATCTTGAAACGCGGGGCCACCGTGATTCCGCCGTAGATGTAGCCGACGCTCACAACCGCGATGGCACACACAATCAGCGTGTTCAGTAGCAGGCCAGTCAGCAGTTCGAGGACGGGCAGGGTAAACACGTAAAAACCGATGTCCAAGCCGAACTGCGGGTCGGTCTGACCGAACGGTGTGCGGTTAAACCAGATCATGAAGGTCTGCCACTGGCTGGCTAAACCCGCCGCAGTCATGAACGAAATCAGTGCGGGCAAACCCCAGAACAGCATTTTGCGGAACGGCTCCAGGGCCTTCTGGTACTCCCGAAGATTCGAGCCACTCTGTCCGCTCACCTTCTTCGGCGCACTCTTGTACGCCCAGTGGACTGTGCCTACGATGGCCGCGTACTGGAGAACAAACGCCACCACGAACAGGATCGCGGTTGCCCCCCACCGCGTCCAGAGCACACGCACCGCACCCAACTGGTCAAACCAGAGGACTTCGGTCCAAGTGCGGGAGGCCACGAAAATGGTCAGCGCTATGAGAGCGATAACTCCAATCGTGATCCCCAGCGGGCTTCGCAACGCAGACCCGGGATTCGGGACCTGAGGTGGTGGTCCACCCTTGGGTTTATCAGGGGGATTTGGGGTGGCAGTCGGAAAAAAGCTCACTGCTATCCTCTCTGGGGCCGAGCAAGGCAGCCCTCTGGCTATCTTTCGCCATTCTATAGTCGAGGGCGTAGCTGTCGGTGCAAGGCGATACGATTGCCGCCATGAGCGAAATTGCTAATGACAATGACATTGAACCGGGGGCGTCAGACGCGGCGGCGGAGGTCTCGCAGCATCAGCGTGCACTTCGGTCAGTACTGATGGAGATTGAGAATGGGGCGGCCAGCGTGGGCTGGGACCGCCCGCCGTCAATCTACGCGCTGGTCCCCACAAAGCAACTGATGGATACACCGGAAGTTCCGGCGGATGTGCTGGCAGATTTAGAGGGTGCGTGGGATGGGACGGATACCCATCTGTCCGCAATCCTTCAGGAGTCCGTGGTGGGGGATGAACTGGAGGAGTTGTTGCCGAAGCTGGCTTGGCCGGACTCGGTGTGGGGTGCGGCGGTGACGGTTGAGAGGATCATTGTGCCTCCCGCGGTAGAGGAAGAGGCACCGGAGGATCCGGATGAGGCGCTGATCTTCATTTCCAATCACCCCGCGCGTACCGATGTTCGTCTGAGCATCGCGGTGACACGGGAGGGGGATTCCTGGTGCGCCATCCGGGCGCGGAACTTTGACGACGCGGGACATGTCGCAACCGGGGAGAACCTGGTTCCCTCCATGGTGGAGGCGCTAAGTATCGGGTTCCTGCCGGACGAGGACGTAGCTGCAAATTAATCCCGCGGCCGACCGCCGTGTCGGCTAGGTCACATCGCGGCCGTCTGCCCCGCGAGCGGCCCACTTCGCGACCCGACCGCCTTCCGAGCAAGCCACGAACTGCCTGCAGGAGCACCTATAGAGGCTCTTCTTGAAAGAGGCTGTAGAAGGGTCAGTCGGTCACTCTTGGGCTTGCTTGGTTGGTTCGTGACACAACGTTCAACGATGGGCACGACGTTGCATTTTGGGCACAACGATTAGCTAAAGGGCCCATTTTCGGGCACATCGCTGCAAAACGGGCACAACGTTCGCGAGTAGCCTTCAGAAGGCGTCGAGCCAACGTTGTGTCACGTATCGAACGATGTTCCCGGGCACAACGTTCATCGACGGGCACATCGCTGCATTTTGGGCACATCGTTCGCAAGTAGTCTTCAGATGGCGTTGAGTTGACGGTGTGTCACGTATCGAACGATGTTCCTGGACACAAAATGCGCCCAGAAACCAAGTCAGACTCGACGACCAAGGGATTAACGTTTACCGTTAACATTGATGCCTCCGAGCATCTACACGGCCCCAGCGCATTTTCCTTGCTACGAAAAATCGGCGCTGGGGCCAACCCATTTCCTCACACCGACGACCCCATCGTCACACCAAAGCCTCACCGGCTCTTCACCCACCACACCCAAAACGAGTCCAACCCCATCGTCAAACCCGAAAACGCCAAACCCCACCCCACCGCCAAGCGGAACGCCGACCAACACACTCCTGCTAGTTGGCGTTGGTGTTGGCTGTGGGGTGGGGTCCTCAACGTTAGATTTGGCGTTATTGGCGCGTAGGGTTTGTTGGTACGGGTGGTCTGTGTTGTTGCATGTGTTGTTGCATAGCTGTAGCGGCGATCCAAGACGATAACGGCGATCTGGGCCGTGCAGAAGTCAAAGGAGACCCTGAAAAAGACGCGAAGCGGGCCGAAACTGGCCGAAACGAGCCGGCGGTGCCCCTTCAAAGCCCGATTGGCAACAGGTGCTTGACCTTCTGCCGTCGCCACGCTGCAGCAAATAGGAAAACTCGCAACATCCAGGACAACAACGGGTGTTTCGAAACAACAAAGGGGACAACGGACCACTCAGAGGAACACTGGGCGCCCCGGCCTGCACGTGCGCCCTCGTAAGGACCGAGTGACGGACAGCTGGCGAGCGCCCTCGGCGCTCGCTGCTTGGAAAGGAACACGGTCGGCTGTTTTGCGGGTGGGCCACTTCGTGGCGGCTGATGTCTGGGACGACCGGGCGGAAACCCACTCCAACCGGATGAAGCCCCGATGGGGACGCCGCCGCGAAGTAATGTCGGCCTACTTTTGGGGTTCGCAGCGGGGTAGGTCGGCCGTGTTGCCGTCCGCGATGCCTTCCACTGCTTCTACGCCCTCAGTAAGAGTAGAGACCGCAATGACGTCCAACCCGTCCGGGATGTTCCCAACCACCTGGTCGCAGTTGTCTTTGGGGGCGAGGAACCACCTCGCTCCATCACGTACCGCACCGTACATCTTCTGCTTCACGCCGCCAATTGGAACGACGTTCCCAGCGAAATCTAGGGCGCCAGTTGCCGCCACCACGTCGTCACCGACGATCCCGCCGGGGGTCAGCTCATCGATGATCCCCAAGGCGAACGCCAGACCCGCGCTTGGGCCCCCGATCCGCTCCAGGTGGATGGTGACGTCCAACGGCAGGTCCGTGTCAGCGGTGAGATAGACGCCCATTCGCGATGAGGTCTCTTCGGTCTGCTCGTCCTCGTCCCCGTCGCCCTCGTCACCGTCGGCCTCCGCATGGTCGTCCTCGCCACCATCGCCCTCGCCACGGTCGCCCTCGTCCGCACCCTCGTCCTCATCCTCATCGGCGGGCGGCTTCGCGCCTATGTCCGCCGCTGCCACGGTCGGTACGTCGACGGTTACTTCCTCCCCATCTCGGAGGATCGTGACCTTCAGAATGCTCTTTGGCGGCACCGTTTCCAGCAGGCGGAACGGGACGGAAGGCTTGTCAACGGGGTGAACCACGCCGTCCGGGGTGGTTATCGACACCAAGACGTCGCCAACCTCAAGGGCGTCGGCCGCCTTGGTCCCCTCGGAAAAGCCCGCGACCGTCATTGTCGTGTCCATCGGCACGCCCAAGTATTCCAAGGCGGCAATGGCCGCGGCGGAGTGCGAGGACTCCATTTGCGCCGCCCCCGCTTCCGCCACCTGCTCCGCGGTCGTCTCCGGCGCGTAAAGGTCAGCGTATGGGGTGACGGTTTTGGCGGGCGAGAGCCACGCGGCCACAACATTCCCCAACCGTGCTGTCGTGCCCGGGCTGCCTAGGCTGGAGACGGTGACCATGAGGAGCTCGCCCTCGCTCCCACCATCATCTGGAAGCTCGAAAACGCCCTCGTCGCCCGACTGCGCCAACTCCAACACGGGCGTGTCCCCTTGCGTTCCGAGGACGTTCACCGTGGGGCCAGGAGACTGAATCACATACGGCACGGGTATCCAAGCAGCCCCAGCCGCAACGATGACGGCAGCGGCCAGCGCGATCATGATCCAAAGCAGTCGCTTAGCCAGCCGCTCCTTCTTTACCTGCGAGGGCGTCAGGTTCACCAGCGAGGGCGTCAGGTCCGCCTGGGCACGCGTCGGGTCCGCCTGGGCGCGCGTCGGGTCAAAAGTCTCCATCGGCCAATTGTGCACTGTTTGCGCCCAGGGCGTACCGCGGCGCCATACCGGCCAAGTAGGGTGGAGTCATGGACGAGAATGCACCGGTTCCCGAAGACAGCGGGAACAGTGAAGACATGCTGAAACAGTTCCTGGAGTCTCTTCTGGGATCAGCGGGGGCGGATGAGGCAGCGGACGCGATGCGCGCACAGGGTTTTGACCTGTCGGCACTGTCGAACCTTCCTGGAATGAGCACGCCCGGCGCACTGGCGCAGGCGATGGGTCAAATGCGGTTCCTGATGAACTCATCATCGGACCCGGTGAACTGGCGGATGGTGGAGGAGATGTCTCGCCAAAACGCCTATCAGGCTGGGGATCCACGGCTGAGTGCCGCGGAGGCGCAGTCGGTGCGGCAGGCACTGTCGGTTTCGGACCTGTGGCTGGACCCCATGACGTCGATGGTGGCGCCGGGGGTGGCGCGGGAGGCGTGGACGCGGGTGGAGTGGATTGATCAGACTCTGCCAGAGTGGAAAGAGATCTGTAATCCAATTGCGGAGAACGCGTCCCGGGCCATGGCTGATGCGATGAGTTCGCAGTTCGACGCGGGTGACTACGGGATGCCCGAAGGCATGGCTGGGCTGGCGCAGTCCCTTTCAACGATGATGCCGAAGATGGCTGCGATGGCGTTTGCAGCGCAGATCGGTCAGGCGTTGTCGGAGATGGCGAAGGAGGCGTTGGGGAGCTCCGACGCCGGGCTGCCTTTGACGGATGAGCCACTCACGGCATTGATCCCAACAAATGTGGCGGCGTTCGCGGAAGGGCTGGACGTCCCGTATGAGGAGATCGTGCAGTTCGTCGCGGCCCGCGAATGCGCGCATGCCCGCCTGTTTGCGTCCGTTCCGTGGCTGCGACACGACCTCCACATCGCCATCTTGAAGTACGCGCGGGAGATCAGCCTGGATGAGAGCGCGATTGAAGAGGCAGCCAGGTCGATTGACCCGAGCAACCCTGAGTCCTTGGAAGCCGCTATGAGCAGCGGCATTTTCGCCAATGAGCCGACGGAGGACCAGGCGCGAGCGCAAGAGAGGCTTGAAACCCTCCTTGCCCTGATTGAGGGCTGGGTGGAGGTTGTCACGTCTGACGCGGTGGCGCCCTACCTGCCGCAGGCACCAAAACTTGCGGAAATGATGCGTCGGCGCCGCGTGACGGGGTCCAACGCGGAGCGTCTGCTGCGCCAGTTGGTTGGGTTGGATTTGCGCCCTCGCCAAACACGTGGGGCCGCGAAGATATTCCGGATGGTTACGCAACGCGCGGGTGCGGACGCGCGGGATGCGCTCTGGGCCCACCCCGACCGCGTGCCGACTGCGGCGCAGCTGGCGGATCCGGATTCGTTCTTTGAGGAGCCGACTTCGGATCCTGAGTTGTCCGACCTCGACGCGCAGTTGTCGGCGCTTTTGGACGGGACGCTTGAGTTCGACGAGGGCGTGCCGCAAGACCAGCGTGGCAACCCTGAGTTGGGGAACGAGGACGGGGAGGCTGGCGCGGGCAGCTAGGCCCGCGGGTTTCCCCAATTCTGTCCACAGGCCTCAGTTATCCACAATTTCCGCCTAACGACCTAAAAATTACTTTTCTTGGAGGAAGGTAGTTCACGGGGGATCCGCGTTGGGATCCCCCTGCCAACTCGCTTCCAAGAAAAGGGTGGTTCAAGAGTGGAGAAACTGCGTCCAGACACGTTCGTTCACGAACTGAGTCCGGGGGTTCTGCAGGTCGGCTCGCGTCCTGACTCCATGGTCATTCTGTCGAATCTCACGGCTGCCGATGTGGCTTGGGTACACGGGATGCGGGTCCCGCGCCCCAGATCTCAGGCGCGCACTCGTCGCACGCGGGTGACCAAGAAGCAGAGGGAGCTGCTCGGATACCTGGAAGCCGCGGGGCTGGTCGCACCCCCGGATGACGCCCTCGCACGTCTGCATGTGCGCGTCGTGGGTTTGGATAGCGTGGGCGCGCGCGTGGCACGTCTGTTGGCCGAGGGCGGGGTGGCTGCTCTGGACCTTCAGGACAGGGCCAGTGTGGATGCGCATGTGGAGAATGCGTACTCGAATGAGGCTGCTGGGCTGGTACGTCAAACGGCGCTGCGGGCGCAGATCATCAAACAACATCCGGAGGTTCGGGTTGGCGCCATAACGGAGCCTGATCTGGTGGTTGTTTGCGGCAAACGTGCCTGGGACCACGGGACCATGGGGCGCCTATTGTCTCAGGATAGGACCCACCTGCCAGTGACCCAGGACAACCAGTCGGTGACGGTGGGGCCGCTGGTCGCACCCGGCGTGACTGCGTGCGCGCTTTGCGTGGATTTGCACAAGCAGGATGCGCAACCGTTGTGGGCAAAGGCGGCGTTCGCGATGGCTGCGGCACCGAGGGCCAGCGCGCCCGACTACCTTGCCATGGCTGCGGCTGGGCTCACGGTAGCGATGGTAGAGGCGGTCGCGTCGGGGCAACCGCTGGAAGGTGATGTGGAGCCACTGGGGCGCATCGGCGGGCCATCGCAGTCGTGGACCGTGACGATGCGCGGTGTGCAAAAGGAAAGGTGGACGCCGCATCCGCGGTGTACGTGCTCTTCGGAGCCACTTTCAAACCTTGGGGCCCACGGTGTCGATGTGGCGGTCGAGGGCGTCGCGCCCTCCCCCGCCCAACCTCACGACGCCGCGTGACTGGTTCGCCGCAAGACGCCGTTTGGCTGGGCGCGCCTCACGACGCTACCGGGCTGGGATCGCCTCACGACGCCGCTTGGCGCCACTATGGAACTTTCTATGGTGGTAACGACACCCTGTTTCAACGCCGACCCCTGGCCTTGCCCCTAAATACGGGATGTCCTCTTAAATACGCGATGTCCGGCCCCGATAACGCGTATTTAAGGGGACATCGCGTATCTAAGCCGCAGCTCTATTCAGCGGGCAGTGGGCTCGCACCTCTTGTTGCTGGCTGCGTTGAAAAGGCTCTTCATAAAGGGGGCTGTGGGCTGGTTAATTGGTGGGCGGGTTAGTGACTTTGTTGGTGCCTTGGCAGTCATGCTCCGTTGGCTCCCAAGCGTCAGATATCGCCATGTTGGCTCCAGATAGGCCGAGATGGCTCCGTCAGGATCAAGTTGGCTCTAGATGGGCCAAGCTGGCATAGCCATCTTGGGGGTTCGCATGCCACCTTGACCATTTCTGTGCTTGACCGCGTGCTACAGGCTGCGCGTGAGGCCTGGCTGGGCAGATTGAACGCAGGTTGTGTCAGTTGAACACACGATGTGTTGATCGGACACACGTTGTGTGCGTGCACAAGGTGCGTTGGACTAACACATCGTGTGTTCAGCTAGCACATCGTGTGTTCAAGTGGCCCTCTATGGGCAGGGAATGCTGGCTGTGCGCATGCAAAGAGGGCGCGCACAGCCGTCGAGGGCTTTGCAAACGAAGAGATGTCGGTGGTTTTGGGCTCCAGGCATGCGAATGGGGCGCGAAGGTACATTGCGGGGCCCAAGGTACATACGGGGAGGCCAAAAGCGCATAAAAACGCATAAAAACGCCGTAATCTTTACCCGCAATGTATCTTCGACCCCGCAATGCACCTTCGACGGTCCCGTGCGGCCGCTTTAGGCTTTGATTTCCAGGATCCTCGTACAGGCAAAAAAGGGGGAGCCGTGTGTGGGGCATAGCTGGGCAGGTCGAACACAGGTCGGGTTGGTTGAACACACGATGTGTTGATCGGACGCACGTTGTGTTCGTGCACAAGGTGCGTTGGACTAACACGGCTAATCGTTGTGCCCAAAATGCAACGATGTGCCCGTCGTTGAACGTTGTGTCCGGGAAACATCGATTATTTCGTGACACATCGATAGCTCCACGCCGTTCGCTGGCGATTTGCGAACGATGGGCCCAAAATGCAAAGTTGTGCCCGTCGTTGAACGTTGTGTCACGAACCAACCAACCAGGCCCAAGAGGGACCGACGGACCCTTCTACAGCCTATTTCATGAAGACCCGCTTTAGCGCTTGATAAAAGGGGCTGTAGATGAAACTAGTTGGCCCGGCGCCTGCTTAAGTTGGAGGTGAGCTGTGCCTTATACGCAGCCTGCGGCACACGGTCAACCGCAGAAATGGTCAAGATGGCATGCGAACCCCCGAGATGGCCATGCCATCTCGACCTATCCAGAGCCAACTTGATACAACGAGTGCCAACTCGGCGTTGAGGTATGCCCCCAAAAAGGACTTCCAGGGCCATCCCGCCAACTAGTCGCGACCACTGGCCTGGAGGCATTAGCAAGCCTTGAATCATGTGGTCCCCACAGCCCCTTTTGTGGAAGCGCCGGACACGGCGCTTCCCAGGCATGTTGAGGCCTGCACCCGCCCAGCGTCCAGTCGCGGGGGCGGAAACTAAGCGCCCAAGCAGAGTTCCTGCTCCCGGGCACGGATGGATCCGCACCCTAGTCGTCCAAATACTCCCTGACGATTCGCAATATCGGTGTACCCCACGCTTCCAGCTTCACCGCGCCGATTCCACGGAGCGCACCCAGTTGCTTCAGCGTCCGCGGTTTTGCATCTGCGATGTCTCTCAAAGTCGCGTCTGGCAGGACGGTGAATGCAGGCCGCTGCAGCTCCCTGGCAACATCAAGACGCCACTCACGCAAATCCTGGAACAACTCCACCGTCTCTTCGTCACTGGACTCCAGGAACGCCTTCGTGACATCCGCGCTCTTCATCTTGGGTTTGCTGCTCCAATCAGTGAGACCGCGGCGACTGACTTCCTTGGGCCACATCGGTGACACAAACCGGCTTACGGCCCGGGTTCCACGTCGATTAGCGGTACGGGTAAGCGCATATGAAATGGCCAAATGCTCTCTGGCCCGGGTCACCCCAACGTAAAGCAGCCTTCGCTCTTCCTCTATCGCTGCCGGCGTCTGCGCCAGGGAAAATGGCAGCAAACCCTCACTGACTCCAATCAGGAAAACCGCATCCCACTCCAAACCCTTCGCGGCGTGGAGCGTCGACAACACAACACCATCAACCGCCGGCGCGGCTTTCGCCACCGCCCGCTCCTCCAGTTCCCGCACAAACTGATCCAATGTTTGCGATGGATTCGCCCTAGCCATATCCAGCAGCGCATCCAGATTCGCCCACCTGTCACGCACAGCTCCCGCAGCCGCCGGTGCTTCTTTCTTCCAGCCCAGTGACCCGACGACGTCCGCGACCATCTCTTCCAACGGCTCAGCATCCTGGCCCGACAATTGCCGAACCCGGGCCTGCTGACGCAGTAGCACCATGGCCCGCTTTACTTCTTCCCGGTCAAAGAACCTCTCCCCACCACGGACTTGGAAGGGTACGCCAGCGTCCTCGAACGCCTCCTCCAGCGCTTCGGACTGAGCGTTCACGCGGTATAGAACCGCGATTTCACTATGTGGCACGCCGGATGCTCTCAGTTCACTTACCTTCTGCGCGACCGCTTGAGCTTCATCTGCATCGGTGCCGTATTTCTCAAACGTGACCGCGGGCCCCGAAGGACGTTGCGCCTGCAACCGCACTGAACCCGGCAAGCCGCGCGTCTTCGCGGTGCCATCCATTCCGCGGGACTGCTCCACCACCTGATTCGCCAACGCCACTACCTGCGGCGTCGACCTGTAGTCACGAACCAACTCCACGACGCGCGCACCCTTCATGCGCTTCGGGAACTCCTCCAAATACTTCGACGTAGCCCCCGTGAAAGAGTAAATTGTCTGCGCCACATCCCCCACGACACACAGGTCGGAGCGGCCACCACGCCACAGGTCCAAAAGGTGGTTCTGAACTGGGGAAACGTCCTGGTACTCATCAACCACGAAGCTGCGATACCTGGAGCGCACCGCGGCCGCCACGTCCTCCCGTTCCTCCAACATCCCGCAGGTCAGCAGCAGAACGTCCTCAAAATCTATGGCTCCCCTATCTTCCTTCGCCTGTTCATACGCCTCAAAGAACCTTGGGAACTCCTCCACATCCAAGTCGGCCGGCGCCACCCTACCCATACGGCGCGCGTACTGGGGATAGTCGGCCGGAGCCACCATGGACACCTTCGCCCACTCAACCTCCGCCGCCAGGTCCCGGATCACCAGTTTGTCCGTGCGGATCCCAACCCTCTGCGCAGCAGCCGCAATCAAAGGTGCCTTGTGCGGCGACAACGTGGGCAGGTGTGAACCAGTTATTCGCGGCCAGAAATAGATCAGCTGGCGCAATGCCGCCGCGTGAAACGTCTGCGCCTGGGCACTTCCTGCACCCAGCGCACGTAACCGGGACGCCATCTCCGCCGCCGCCTTCGACGTGAACGTGACAGCCAAAACCGTAGACGGATCCACGGCTCCCGTCGCGGCCCCATACGCAATGCGGTAGGTAATAGCACGCGTTTTACCAGTCCCGGCACCCGCACGCACGCTTAGAGGCCCCGCCACCTGCAAAGCAACCTCACGTTGTTGGGGGTCCAGCGCGGCCAACAGCTCCTCAGGGTCTTGATGCACCCTCACAATCCGCCCTCCAGCCACAGGTTAATGACCATGTGCGCCACCGAAGCGGGACCCGGGATAATGACCTCCCCCGACTCCACACTTTCCACCAGCTCTTCACGTGTGAAATACCGAGCCCTATCCACCTCCACCTGGTCCGCCCGCGGCTCCGCCCCGTCCACAGCAAAGGCCTTATACGCGAGCATCAACGACCGCGGCCGCGGCCACGGCTGCGACCCCAAGTAGTCCATGCCGCGCACCTCAAGTCCCACTTCCTCCATCACCTCACGGCGCACCGCCCGCTCCGCACCCTCCCCAGCATCAACAAATCCCGCCAGCAACGACATTCTGTTCGTCGGCCACTGCACGTTATGCAGCAGTAGAAGCCGGTCATCCGGGTCCAACACCGCCACGATCACAGCGGGGTCCGTCCGCGGATACTCAGTGTGTCCGCAGCCGGTACACGTGAGGGTCCATCCCGCGGCCTCCACCACCAGCGGACTACCGCACAAGTGACAAAACCGCGTCGCATTATGCCAGGCCAAAAGCGCACTGGCCTGCGTAGCTACAAGAGAATCCGCGGGGTTCAGTAAGTCGGGAGCGAAGTCCGTCAGCATCCGCCAGTCGAGGTCCCCAAACCCGTTGTCCGGCACCGCACGCGCCGAAGCCGCCCTTCGCCATTGCGACATGGAGACCACCACCTGCGGAACGCCCGCGTCGCTTCGGCCCATGAACCAAAGCGCGGCGTCCGGGACGTCCCACCACCACTGCCACACGTCCCCGGGCAACGCCTCCCACGACAACAACGCGTCCCCGTCAACCGCGAATTGGGCAGGATGGCGCGCCAAAACCAGCCGCCCGCCCTCATCCCGCAACAAGCGGCGCACGTCCACCGATTCCCGCAACCCTGCTTCGGAATCCAAGTCCCCCCGGGACAACGCAAAATCCAGTTCCATACCTACACGCTAGCGCCTCCCTCCGACACATCGGGACGAGGGCGTGCGCGCATGTGGATAACTGCTCTTCACGAGGCACCCCGACCGCGAGTCCCCGCCCTCGCCCCACACGATACGCGCGGCCAGCGGCCGCCTCGTTTGATGCACGATACGCGCGGTCAGCGGGCGCCCTCGCCCCAACGTGTCGGAGGCACCCAGTACAGTGGAGCCATGACTTCGAAACCAAGAAAAGACGGTCGGGCGGCGGACGAGGCTCGCCCGGTATCAATAACCCGCGGCTGGACCTCTCAGGGAGAGGGGTCGGTGCTGATAGAGACGGGGGAAACGCGCGTGCTGTGCGTCGCGTCGTTCACGCAGGGCGTGCCCAGGTGGAAGAAAGGTTCGGGCACCGGGTGGGTGACGGCCGAATACGCGATGCTCCCCCGCTCAACGAATGAGCGGAACCAGAGGGAATCCGTGCGGGGGAAGATAGGTGGGCGGACCCATGAGATTTCGCGGCTCATCGGCCGTAGTCTGCGCGCCGCGGTGGATTTGAAGGCGCTTGGTGAGAACACCATTGTCGTCGACTGCGACGTCTTAGTTGCGGACGGCGGGACCCGTACGGCTGCCGTCACCGGCGCGTGGTTGGCGCTGCATGACGCCGTTGACTGGGCGGTGGAGAACAAGGTGATAGCGAAGCGGAATGAACATAAGGTGCTGACGGACTCCGTCGCCGCGGTGTCGGTTGGGATCGTGGGGTCGCGTCCCGTCCTCGACCTGCCGTATTACGAGGACGTGGCGGCCGAAACCGACATGAACGTCGTGGGTTTGGGCAGTGGCGGATTCGTTGAGGTGCAGGGCACGGCGGAGGGGAATCCGTTTAGCCGCGGGGAGTTGGCGCAGATGCTGGATTTGGCGGAAATTGGGTTGCATAGGCTGAACTCTCTCCAGGCGCGCTCAATCCTGACGCCGCTGGGGCAGACGGTTCGAAGCGGGGATCTGGGGTTATGAGTAAGAAGCTGGTGATCGCCACCGCCAATCAGCACAAGGTTGATGAGATTGTCGCGATCCTCTCCCAGGCCATCCCCGGGTTTTCCCGCGCGGACGTGGCCACCATGGCCGATTTTGACGTGCCTTCTCCGGTCGAGGACGGACTGACGTTTGCGGAGAACGCCCTGATCAAGGCGGAGGACTTGGCAAGGCGGACGGGTTTGCCGGCGTTGGCGGATGACTCGGGGTTGCGCGTGGATGTGCTCGGGGGCGCTCCGGGGATCTTCTCTGCACGCTGGTCAGGTGAGCATGGGAATGACCGTGCGAACTTGAATCTCCTGCTGGCGCAGATTGCTGACGTGCCGATGGAGGCTCGCGGTGCGCAATTCATATGCGCTGCGGCTTTGGCGTTTCCAGATGGGACTTCAGTGGTTGAAGAGGGGGTCATGTCGGGAGCTATCACGCAGGAACTCAGAGGTGAGGGCGGTTTTGGTTACGACCCGGCGTTTCTCCCGGACGGAAGTGACGTGACAACCGCGCAGATGAGTGCGGAGGAAAAGAACCAGATCTCCCACCGCAGCCGTGCAATGCACCAGATGGCGCCTCACATCGCGAAGATATTGGGTTAGGCCGGCGCTCTGGCCTAGAGTGCGTAGATCTTACCGGGGGCGGCCAAGCCGATCGGGCCGCTGTAGCACGCGCGTGCCTCCGCAACCGGTATCTCCGGGTCGGTCCACGGCTGGATGTGTGTAAGCACCAGCTCCCCGACCCCGCATGCCTGCGCCAAGTCTCCAGCGCGCGTCCCGCTCAGGTGGATGCCGCGGGCGCCGTCATTGTCAGTGAAGCCGCACTCCGATAACAGTAGGTCGACCCCGTTTGCCATCTCTGACATGCCGTTGCAGGCGTCGGTATCTCCGGTATAGGCCATGGTGACAGTGCCTTCCCCGTTGTCCGAGGGGCCTTCGATACGGAAGCCGTATGCCTCAACCGGGTGCTGCGCTTCAAACGCGGTGATGGTCATTGGTCCAACATTGAATGTCGTCCCCGCGTACACCGTTTTGACGTCGAAATCCGCCACAATCTCCTGGGCGTCGGTGTATCCATGGATCTCCACGATGCGCTGCACAAGGTCGGTTGGCCCTGCAGTCAACAATGGCTTGCACGGACCCTCCGGATGCCACTTCAAGAAGACATGCATTGAGATGATGTCGGCCATGTGGTCGGCATGCCCGTGGGTGACAAGAAGAGCATCTAGGTCACGCGGGTTCATGTAGCGCCACAGTTGACCAAACGATCCCGGCCCCAGATCCATCACGACGGACCATGTCCGCTCAACTCCCGTTTTTGGGTCAGGCCCCTGACCCTGAACCAGGTAACAGGAGGCTGCGCCCTTGGGCCCAGACATCGATCCAGTGTTGCCAACGATCGTCAATTTCATAACTAAGCGCCCACCCCGCGCGCACTATCCGGCAGCGCTTCAACACGCAGCACTTCAGGACCCAAGAATCTGCGAGCCAACGGCGCAAAGTCACCGTCCGGCTCCGTCGAGTAGAACGTGTACTTCGCTTCCTCACCAGGTTCCCTACGCGAGTGCAGCATGTTCAAATCGACCAGTTTTGAGTACGTGTGGTTTGCCGTTGTTTCCGAGGACGACACCAGCCTCACCCCCGGCCCCAGTTCCATTGAAAGGACGCCGGTGAGCAGCGGATAGTGTGTGCAACCAAGAATCACCGTGTCGACGTTCGCACCCAGAAGGGGCTCCACGTACTCACGCGCCACCTGCGTAATCGCTTCTCCGGCGGTTTCCCCGCGCTCCACGAACTCTACAAATTTCGGCGCGGCGCTCTGCCAAACACGGGTGCCTGGGACTGCGGCCAGCGCGTCCTCGTACACCCCCGAAGAAACCGTCGCGGCGGTACCCAGGACGCCGATGTGTCCGTTTCGCGTGACTGCGGCAGCCTCTATCGCGGCCGGCGTCACGACCTCCACGACCGGCACACCCATGGGAACGTACTTTTCCCGCGCGTCCTTCAGCGCCGCAGCCGTCGCGGTGTTACACGCGATGACCAGCATCTTCGCGCCCATATCGACAAGCTTGTCCAAGTTCTGCATCGTAAGAGACCGAACATCCGCAAGCGCCCGTGGCCCATACGGAGTGTTGGCGCTGTCGCCCAGGTAAATCACGTCCTCGCCCGGCAGCTTGTCAATGATCGCGCGCGCCACCGTCAGGCCTCCCAGGCCTGAGTCAAAAATTCCAATGGGTGCGTCATTCACAGTTTCGACGGTATAACAAAAGACCGATTTTTAGGGGTCGAGGGCGGTGAAACTGCCCACCTCGTGATCAACTACATGCAGAGGACAATATTTTGTCCGTCCCGCGCTCCAGTTGTGCGCCAACGCGATAACGTAGACCCATGGCTGCTTCAGACTCTACGGCACTGCTTACGGATAAATACGAGTTGACGATGGTCGACGCTGCGATGCACTCCGGCGTTGCGGACCGAAGATCGGTTTTTGAGCTCTTTGGGCGCAGGCTTCCGCCCTCGCGCCGATACGGGGTTGTCGCGGGGACGGGGCGGATCTTGGAGGCGTTGGAGAGGTTCCACTTCTCCCCCGACCAGATCGAATGGCTTGATGAGCAGAAGTTTCTCTCCGATGACGCGCTGGAATACCTGTCGAACTTCAAGTTCAGCGGGAACATCCACGGGTACGCGGAGGGTGAGGTGTACTTCCCAGGGTCCCCACTGCTGACGGTGGAGGGGACGTTCGCGGAGGCAACGCTTCTGGAGACGCTCCTGTTGTCGATCACGAACTATGACTGCGCGGTGGCATCGGCGGCGTCGCGCATGACGATTGCGGCTCACGGGCGCCCGTGTTTGGAGATGGGGGCGCGCAGAGCGCATGAGCGCGCGGCGGTGTCGGCGGCTCGCGCGTCGATAATCGGTGGTTTCACTGCGACGGCGGATCTTGAGGCGGGGCGCCGGTATGGATTGGATACCATCGGGACTTCGGCGCACTCTTTTACGTTGGTCCAAGACTCTGAGAAGAAGGCGTTCGAAGCGCAGATCGCCATGCAGGGTCCTGGGACGACCCTACTGGTCGACACGTACGACATCACGCAGGGCGTGATCGATGGGGTGGAGGCTGCGCGGGCAGCCGGTGGTGAGCTGGGTGCGGTGCGCCTGGATTCTGGCGACCTCGTGGCGCACGCGTTCCAGGTGAGGGCGCTGTTGGACTCCCTAGGTGCGCAGTCGACCAGGATCACGGTGACGTCCGACTTGGATGAGTATGCGATTGCAGCGCTGGGCGCGGCGCCAGTAGACGCGTACGGGGTGGGGACGAAACTGGTTACCGGATCCGGGGTGCCAACAGCCGCCCTCGTCTACAAATTGGTGGAACGTGAGGGGCCGGACGGGGAGATGGTGCCGGTCGCGAAACTCAGTGAGTCGAAGGGGACGGTCGGCGGAACGAAGGTGGCGGGGCGTCTGTATGACTCGGCGGGTAGGGCCACGCAGGAGGCGCTTGTGATGGGCGGCGATGTGGAGGAGTCGAAGGCGCGACTGGAGGATGCGGGCGCGCGGTTGCTGCAGGTGCCGTTGGTGAAGGATGGGGAGATCCTGAGCCAGGGCTGGCTGCCGGAGGCGACGTATGAGGCGCAGGCGCATCATCAGAGTGCTCGAAATGAGTTGCCGTATCAGGGATGGCGGCTTTCCGACGGGGAACCTGCAATCCGGACCAGGTACTACGGGCCGGACACGCCGATCGAGGAGTTTTAGGGACTGGCTGGACTCCGTTGCACGGGCCCCCCTTGGCACGGGCTGGCCTCGGCGTTACCCAAAACCGGCGCGGGCCTGGTTGGGCGCGACTTCACAGTCAAGCGTGGTGCCTATATGGACTATCGAAGGTTGTGGCTGACTATCGATGCTTGTGCCCGGGAACAACCTTCGATAGTTCACCACAACCTTCGATAGTCCGCGACAATGCTAGCCGCGAGGGTGACTGAGGCCACGTTGCCAGGTGAGAAGCCCATAGGAGTCCTCTTTGGCCGTAGATCAACGCCGAGTTGGCGCTCGTTGGATCAAGTTGGCTCCAGATAGGCCGAGATGGCTCTGTGCGGATCAAGTTGGCTCCAGAGGGGCCGAGATGGCACTGTGCGGATCAAGTTGGCTCCAGAGGGGCCGAGATGGCACGGCCATCTTGGGGG
>CAZTTD010000037.1:1615-19782 GCA_964616925.1 uncultured Actinomyces sp. | reverse complement strand
CGAACGGTGTGCGGGTGGCGCAACCTCTCCTACGAAGGAGTGGGTCAAACTGGGTGCCCACTGAACGGTGTGCGGGTGACTCAGCTTTTCTTGGGCTCGGGGAAGTTCTAAGGCTGCGCCCACTCCGCGGTCGACACATCCAACTCCTTCGTCATGTCAACCAGGAAGCGCATCACTACATCGCGCTCGGCCGGAGACAGCCGAGCCGCCGACATGAAGCGTTTGGCCTGCTGCTTACCCACCGTTTCCATTGCGGCCCGCTTCGTCTCTTCCGTGATTGTGATGGCAAGAGCACGCCGGTCATTGGGATGGGCGGAACGCACTACGTGCCCGCCGACCTCCAACCTATCCAACAGCTTCGTCGTTGACGCCGTCGAAATCCCCAAGTGCTGGGAGATAGAGGTGGGTGTAGCAACCACTCCCTCATTCTGACAAACGATCAGGTAGTGCAATGCGCGCATGTCTGTACGGTTCAGTTCCATGTACTTACTGGACGCAGCACTCAGCGCATCTTCCGTGAGCCGAAGGTCCGCCAACGCATTCATCAGCGCGCCGATCTGTTCGACGTCCTCAGCACGAAGTGAACTACGATCAATCAGGAAGCCTTCTGGGTCCACAGAGTCCGCATCGAACACTCCCGACTCCTTTCCAACAAAACGCCGCCAAACCAACAACGTGCCACGAAACCAACACAGCACCGCCAAACCAACAACGTGCCGCCGAACCAACAACGCTTCCGCGGCCGAGCGGGCCGTCACCGAAAGGACGACGTGCCGCCAACCCCACAGATGCTTGCCAACATGATAACCTTTTCGCTATTGTATGCTCAAGAGATTACTCGCTTGTCTAACTATTAGCCAAACACAAGAGAAACGGGGACGCCATGGATCGCACACGCACCGCAAAGATCCTTCGAATCTTTCTTCCAGCACTAATCGTTCTCATCTGGACAGCAGTCGCGGGTGTGGGCGGTCCCTACTTTGGGCGGGTCAGTGAGGTTTCCTCCAACGACCAGACGTCCTACCTGCCGGCAACGGCAGATGCCACGCTCGTCGCTGTGAAGCTGGAAGACTTCCGCGATTCCAACGTTATCCCAGCCGTTGCCCTCTTCGTATCGGAGACGCCTTTCACCGATCAGCAGAGCGCCGAAGTACAGTCGGCGCTGTCAACGCTCGGAAGCGCGCAGGGGTTAGCAGACCCGCCCTCGCCCCCAATTTCTTCCGAGGACGGAATGGCTCTCCAAGCCTTCATCGCCCTCGACACTAAAGAGGACATCGCGGACTCTGTGGCGGCACTCGCATCCCAACTGGAGGGCGAGCTCCCCGCGAACATCACCGTCTACGTCGCCGGACCCGCCGCGCTCACGGCAGACCTCCTTGGGGCCTTCGCGGGGATCGACGGCATACTCTTGGCGGTCGCGCTTGCGGCGGTACTGATCATTCTTGTGGTGGTCTACCGGTCCCTTTTCCTGCCGCTGGCGGTCTTGTCGACCTCCATGTTCGCCCTGACCAGCGCACTTTTGGTCGTCTGGTGGCTGGCGAAAGCGGAAATCCTCATGCTCAGCGGGCAAACCCAGGGGATCCTCTTCATCCTGGTCATCGGCGCCGCCACCGACTATTCGCTGCTGTACGTCGCGCGTTTTCGGGAGCAACTGCGCCTACACCGCGACACGTGGGTGGCGACGAAGAGGGCGGTTCGGGGCTCGGCGCCGGCAATTTTGGCCTCGGGCAGCACCGTCATCGCGGGCCTTCTGATGCTGCTCCTTTCAGATCTGAAGTCCAACAGTTCCCTGGGTCCGGTTGCGTCCGTCGGAATACTCTTCGCCATGGCCAGCGCCCTCACGTTGCTGCCCTCCATACTTCTTCTGACCGGCCGCAAGATTTTCTGGCCCCGCACCCCCGCCTACGACCCGGCCCTAGCCAAGGCCCAGGACGGCATGCCCGCAAGTGGCGTGTGGCCGTGGATCGCACCCAAGATCGCCAAGCACCCGCGCGCCATCTGGCTGGGCACGGCCGCGCTTCTGGCCGTCGGCGCCGCTTTTGCACCCACGCTGAATGCAACCGGCGTGTCCCAGTCCGAGCTGGTCCTTGGCGACTCTCCCGCCCGCGACGCCCAAGCCGCGTTGAGTGAGCATTTCCCCGGCGGATCAGGAAGTCCCACCTACGTCCTCGCCCCGGAAACGGACCTTCAGGACGTGGCGGACACGCTACTTTCGGACGAGGGCGTTGCCTCCCTCAGCGTCCTGTCCACAGAGTCGCCCGCGGGATCCGCCCCGGTGACGGCTGACGGAATCATGCCGCTTGGTCCGCCGGGAACGCCCGCGCCTGCACCGACGGTTGTGGATGGGTCTGTCATGCTACAGGCGACGCTCAACGACCCCGCGGACTCCATGGAAGCCGAGCAAACCGTCGCGAACATTCGTGCCCAGTTTGATGAGGGCGAGGGCGTGATGGTCGGCGGGACTACGGCCACCGCCCTCGACACCAACGCCGCATCCATCCACGATCGGAACCTCATCATTCCTCTGGTTCTGCTGGTGATTTTCCTGATCTTGGTGGTGCTCTTGCGCTCCATCCTCGCGCCCATCTTGCTGATCGCCACGACTGTCCTGTCGTTCGCGACTGCGCTTGGGGTGGCCGCCATCGTCTTCAATCATGTGCTGGACTTGCCTGGTGCGGATCCGGCGGTGCCGCTGTACGGGTTCGTGTTCCTTGTCGCGCTGGGCATCGACTACAACATTTTCCTGATGACGCGGGTTCGGGAAGAGTCAATCAGCCACGGAACGCGTCAGGGAATCCTGCGCGGTCTGGGGATTACGGGTGGAGTTATTACCTCGGCGGGACTGGTGCTGGCGGCGACTTTCGCGGCGCTGTCGGTGATACCGATTCTGTTCCTGCTGCAGATTTCCTTCATCGTCTCATTCGGGGTCCTGCTGGACACCTTCCTGGTTCGGTCCCTACTGGTCCCCGCGCTGTCCTACGACATTGGGCGGACTATCTGGTGGCCCTCAAAACTGGCGCGCGGTAGGGAGTGAGGACCGAAAAGGCAGATGAGCTGGCGAACTTGGAACACGCCGGTTGAGAGGACTGGGCCCGCACTAAATCGGTATGTAGACCTTGTCCCGTGGCCCGGCTTCAACAGCCAGGATCACCATCCGGTTTGGTTGAACGTCCACAATCACCCGGTGGCCTCCGGCAATCCGATAGGACCATAATCCGCGGAGGTTATATGTCATCGGTTTGGCCATGACCGTCGGATCTTCAAGGCTAGCTGCTTCTTCAAGTTTGGCAATCATGCGTCCTGCAACTTGGCGATCTAATTCCTTTCTGAACGCCCGCTGCACCGCAGGCGCCAGCTCAACTATCCATGCCAAGTTCAGACTTCATTTCGTCGAGAGTTATGGTCTCTAGGACACCTGCCCGGGATGCCTCCACGTCGGAAATTATGCGGTACTCCCACTCAAGGCGATCCAGCTGTCGTTCAATGGCTTCATTAATGTAGTAGCTCTGAGTGCGCCCGGTCTGCTCAGAAAGGCGCTTAATCCGCGCTTTGATGTCCGGGCTCAGTCGCACGGTAGTAGGCATAGCCCCTCCTTCCGAATACATGTATTCTATGTATTCGTCCGCGTACGTACAAGTGAGTTTTAGGGAACCGGGAAACGTCTCCAGCCGAGGGTAGGTACGAGGGCGAGGCCCGACTCAGCAGCCTACTCACACGCCAAGCCGTCCCCATCGCCATCACCGCGGTGCCCGGTGCCGTAGGCGAACCAGTTGTAGATGTCGACTTCAGCTGGATTATCGCGGTTGAAGGGGCCCGTTGGGTGTCCAACGGCGTTCTTCTTCAGTTGTGAGCACGACCCGTACTGCAACCACCACTCATCGACAGCCTCCGCAGGATCTGGCGCAGGCGCAACTTGGGTTAGGCAGTACGTGGCAATCACGTTTCCATCCGCGTCGAGGGTCGCTTGCTGAGCCTCCCGGTACTGCTCCTCCCGGGGATGATGCGCATACCCGTCCGTGGAATCGTACCGCGCAACAGCGTGGCCAGCCTCCAACTGCATGAGCCCTATGTCTAGGCCGTCAACCGTACTCACATACCGAAGGAGGCGCCCGTACTGGTCCTCATCATCGGTGGCCTCTGGAGACTCCAGAATCAATGAGTCTCCCGGCTTTAGGAGGGCTGCCAAGGCTGCGGAGGACTGCTCAAAACCACACTCCCCCTCCTCTGGCGTGTCAATGCCTATGATCCGGACTCTCCCCTCAGAGGTCTTGATCGTGTCGCCATCAGTGATCGCAACTAAGGTCGCGTTGCCGACGGGCTCCTCAGACTGTGGTTCTTCGGACTGGGGTTCCTCAATCCTCGCTGGGGCAGTCGACGCCGCGGGCGCAGCTTCGGGGGCCTTTTCCACATCATCACATCCGGCGACAACACCCATCACGGAGATTCCAGCAATGACTAAAGCGAGCGGCCCGAGATTGCGGCCCAATGAAATGCGCATCTATGCAGGCTACAGGGCGATTAACGTCGATCCCTGATCCGATGGTCCCGCGGCGTGGCAGGATGCTTCCTATGAGTGACTTCAACCTTTCCAAAGACCAACTGGATCGCGCCCGGGGCGCCGTAGTGGCCTCTGCCGCGGGCGACGCGCTGGGTTCCCAGTATGAGTTCGGGCCGCCGCTACCCACCTCCCAGCCGATCCAGTTTGGCGTCGGCTATTTTGGGACCGGCGTTGGGGAATGGACAGATGACACGTCCATGGCGATTCCGATCCTGCAGGCGCTTGCGGACGGCAGGTCCCTCACCGACCCCGCCACGTTAGCCGGGATCGCGAACGAGTGGAAAATCTGGGCTCGCACGGCCCCGGACGTTGGTGCCCAAACCAGCGCCGTCCTGCACAGCTTCCCCGTTGACGGGACAGAAGAGGACGCGCGCGCAAGCGCTCTTGCAGTTCACGACCGGAGCGGGCGCAGCGGTGGGAACGGCTCCCTAATGCGGACAGGTCCGGTTGCGCTCGGTTACCTTGGGGATGGGGACGAGGGCGGATTGATCGAGGCATCCACCCGCATCAGCCAACTAACCCACTGGGAGGATGACAACGTGGACGCGGTCATCCTGTGGGGACTGGCAATCCGCGCGGCAGTCCGCACGGGTAGTTTCGACATGGAAAGCTATGTTGAGTTCCTGCCACAACCACGACAGAACCGTTGGCGCGAACTGATCAGTAACGCCCTCGCCCCAAACGCCGACCCTGTTGACTTCCACCAAACTAACGGTTGGGTCGTCAGTGCTTTCCAAGGGGCTCTCAGCGCGATAAACCAGACGGATTCTTTGAAGGGCGCGCTCGAAGCTGCTGTTCGTGGAGGCAAAGATACGGACACTGTGGCAGCCATTGCCGGATCGCTGGCGGGTGCCCTCTACGGATACCAGGCGCTCCCCCAAGACCGGGCGAAGCAACTGTATGGGTGGCCAGAACTGGACACGAACGGCCTGATCAAACTGGTCGACCAGGCCGTTCGGTGAGCGTAGTTGCTTGCGGTAGACAGGGTTACTTGATGGAGCCCCTGGTTACGCCAGAGATTACCCAGCGCTGGGAGACTATGTAAACAACCAGCAGCGGCGCCATGGCCATCAGGTAGGACGCAAACGACACGGTGTGGTCGATGTTGTACTGACCCTGGAAGATTGACTGCGCCAAAACCAGGGTCCGGTCGGATGGATCGGTCAAAACCACCAACGGCATGATGAAGTCATTCCACGCCCACACGCACGTCAGGATCCCCACCGTCGCATTCATGGGGCCCAGCAGCGGGAACACGATCTGCCAGAACACCCTCCAGTTGGAAGCGCCATCCACGCGCGCGGCCTCCTCCAACTCCAGCGGAATCGACTGGATGAACGCCGTGTAGATAAACACGTTCATTGATATCCCGAACACGGTGTACAGGATGATCATGCCGATCTTGTTATCCAATCCAAGCGCCGCAGTCTGCTTCACCAACGGCAGCATGATGATCGGGAATGGAATGAACAGTGCGGACATGAAGTAGAGATAAGACAGTTTGAAGAACTTCTTGTTCATGTTCCGCGCGATCCCGTAGGCCACCATCGATGAGGTGAGGATCGTGAAAACCACGGAAAACACGGTGATGATCCCCGTGTTCGCCAACGCCGAAGGGTAGTTCGCGGCAGTCCATGCGTCTGAGAAGTTCGCCCACCTAATCTGGGTTGGCCACTCAAAGCCGGTGCCGTTCAGGAGTTGCTCGGGCGTCTTCAGTGCGACAGTAACCGCCAAGTAGAGCGGGACGAGGACGGTGAATGACGCAACCACGATGAACGCCGTCGCCCACCAGTTAATACGCGCGGAGAAAAGGCGCTTGCGCTCTGGAGCAGCGTCTTCGCTTATCGCTTCGTCGCTTACCAATAGTTCTGGTCCGATTGCTTGGGTAGTCATTAGAAATCAGTGTCCTTACTTCCGAGGCCCTTGAACTGAATAATCGACACGATCGTGATGACGATGAAGAAGATGACGGCGTTCGCTGTTTGGTACGCGAACTCCCCACCTTCCAAGCCGCCCTTCTGGATCAGCATCGTTACGGATTCGGTGGCGGTTCCAGGGCCACCGTTTGTCAGGGCAACGATTGGGTCGAAGACCTGCAGGAACCCCTTGGCTGACAAAACCATGTTGATGGTGAAGTAAGCCCAGATCATGGGGAAGGTGATGGAGCGGAACTGTTGCCAGGCGGTGGCACCGTCTAGCGAGGCGGCCTCGTACATCTCCTGAGGAATGGTCTGCAGGCCCGCCAGGTACAGAATGATCGCAAACGCGCAGGACTGCCAGACCGCTAGCGTGACGATTGCCGTCCACGCCCACGTCGGGTTCGTCAGGATGTTGTCGGCAAAAAGTGGTATCCCGGAGAGGATCTTCGGCAGGGAGGTCCCGAAGATGAACTTGAAGACATAGCCGATGACCAGCATTGCAAGAACGTACGGGATGAAGAAAACGCCCCTGAAGAAGTTCTTCGCGGCTATCTTTGCGTTCAGCGCCAACGCGATTGCCAGCGACAGGACGTTGGTCAAAATGGTTGCGGTTATGGCGAATAGGAATGAGAACCCATACGCGTGGAAAACGCGGTCATCTTTGAACAGGTTTGCGTAGTTGGAAAAGCCAACGAACTTCCATGAGCCAAAGCCCATGTAGTTGGTGAAACTGTAGAAGACGCCGGTGAGGACGGGGAGCGTATGGAAGAACGCGAATGCGATCACCATGGGTGCGACCATCCAGTAGAAGGTGCGGTTTCTCTTGTTAGAAGCACTGCCCGACTGCAGCCGGGTGGGTTCTGCCTGGTTTGAGGGAGTTGAAGGGGTTGAAGGGGTTGTAGTCGTCATTTTCTTCTCCGCCCTACTGGATGGTGCGGGCAGCGACCTTCGCCCACTCTTTATCAAGGGTTGCCATTGCCCCAACCGGGTCGTTTTCCATGAGCCCGCGGCTGACAATGGAATCCAGTGGGATACCTGCTGGCACCTGGTGGTCAACGAAACCCGCTATCTGACCTGAATCGAAGAACGGCTTTACGGACTGCAGTGCTGCGTCCTCGCTCCACTTCGCCTCCGTCACGGACGGGATCATGTTTTGCGAGTTCGCAAACCGCTCAATGATGTCCGGGCGGAACATGAACTCCACGAACCGCTTGGCTTCTTCAAGGTGCGGGGTATCCGCCCCGATCGCCACGGCAACGTCAACGCCACTTACCAGGAGCCGATCGTCCGGATTATCGGTGGATGGATACGGGAAGATAGCGGCATCGACATCGGGGTTGGCCTGCTTGATTGGGCTGATGGCCCAGATGCCCTGCATGTACATGGCGACCTCGCCCCTGGCAAACGCCGCGTTGCCATCGTCATACGTGCGGCCCCGGTATCCGTCTTGCGCGTAGGAATATAGGGTGGCTTGGCGCTCCGCAGCCTCCGCGAAATCCTTCTGGAAGGAAACGGGAGAGTTGGGCCCGGTTGAAGCGCCCTGCTCCCTCATCTCCTCGAAGAAGTCACCCCGGGCGGCGTACGCACCTAGGCCGTTGAAGGAAGGTAGGACGGTCCAAGAGTCGGCCATCGTTCCGTAGAACGGCGTGATGCCTGCGGCTTCCAGCGCGTCGCAGACCGCTATCAACTCATCCCACGTCTGGGGGACTTCAAGGCCCTGTTCCTCAAAGATCTGCCGGTTGTAGATGATCCCATCGGCGTTGTTCACGTATCCCAGCGCATATTGCCCGGAGCGTTCCGTACTCAGGTCCATGATGATGTCCTGCACGGCGGGGTTGATGGTGTCTAGGATCGGGTCTCCGCTCCAGTCGTAGAACACTCCCGCGTCCAAGAGCGGCCCGAATTTTCCACCCGCATTCAGCGTGATGACGTCGGGTGCGCGCCCCTTAACAAGGAGCGTTCGGATGGAAGTATCCGCGTCTGGCTGTTGGTTCTGGATGACTTTGATGTCCGGGTTGTCGGCCTCAAACTCTGCGATTATCTGGTCGAAGTCTCCAAGTGCTTCTCCCTTGAACTGGAAGAAGTTGAGCTCCGTCTGCTTGCCGGAACCCTGCGCGTTCGTGCAGGCAGCCAGCGGCATGGTCAGCAACGCCGCTGCCACGATGGCTGCCCCCAGTTTTCGCGGGGTTAGTGGTTTCGGAATCTTCATGTTTACCTCTCAGTGACGACATCTTGAGGGTGCCGATCGGTTGTTTTTCTGGTTTCAGAGGTTGGTCTTAGACGGCACTGACCTTTAGGACGACGCTGTCGCCCGGGAACTGCAGCGGTGGCCGCATTCCGGGGTTGGATAGTAGTTGGCCGGTTGTTTCCAGGCCCTCCTCAAGCCAGGCCAGTTCGGATTGTCCAGGTGTGGGATACGAGGGCGCCGCAGAGACGCACTCCACCCTGTACGTGAGAGTCGGATCCAGCCCCGGCAGATGCACAGGAGCGGGCGGATGACAGGCGCTGGTCGCCACTTGGGTGATGGTGAATACGCCCTCGCGCGCATCTTTTGAGACCAGCCCGCGCACGTCCATCGCTGGGTCGAAGAGGTCGGCGTGCACGGGGAAACCGCCCTCGACCAGATGCCGCATGGTCTTCCACACGCCAACCCAGTGCGCCACCTGGGAACGTGCGCCCTCGTCAAGTTCGCGCAGGTCACTCTCAATACCAAAGTGGCCCAGCAGCGCGATCTTCGCGGACAAGTCGCGCGACAGCGCGCGGTTCGTGGAGTGCACGGGGACGGAGGTGATGTGGGCGCCCATGGCCTCGGGCGGCACTAGCAGCCCCGTGTATTTCTGGTTCGGGAGGCGCTCCAGCGGGTCCAGACAGTCCGAAGTCCACACGCGCGACGTGTGCTCCAAGACGCCGGCGTCAACGCGCGCACCACCGGATGCGCAACTCTCAATGACGAGGCCGGGCTGCGCCTGACGCAACTCATCCAGAAGCCGGTATAGGGCGAGGACGTTTTCCCGCCCACGCGCGCTCCCCCCGGCCCCGTCCCCCGCGGTAACGAGGTCGCGGTTGTGGTCCCACTTCAGGTAGGAGATGTCGTATTCGTCCAGCAGCGCGATCAGCGCGTCGCGGATGTGCCGGTATGCGTCCGGGTTGGACAGGTCCAAGACCTGCTGGGTGCGGGCCGAGGGCGGAAGGTCCGCGCGCGCCCTCAAAATCCAGTCGGGGTGTTCGCGGGCCAGGTCTGAGTCCGGGCTGATCATCTCCGGTTCGACCCACAGCCCGAACTCCATTCCCAAGCCCGTAACGTGGTCGATGAGCGGCTTCAGCCCGCCCGGCCAAACGCCCTCGTCCACAGTCCAATCCCCAAGCGACGTGGTGTCGTCGCGCCGGCCGTGGAACCATCCGTCGTCAAGGACGAACCGTTCAACGCCGACCTCTTTCGCCATATCCGCCAACTCCGCCAGGTCGTCGAAGTTGTGGTCGAAGTAGACGGCCTCCCAGGTGTTGAGCGTGACGGGGTGGGGCGAGGGCGGCATATTCGCGCGCACCGTCTCCACATATCGACGCGAAAGCTCCGTGAGGCCGTTGCCCCAGGAAGCCATGGCCTGCGGACTTTGGTAGGTTTCGTTTTTTTCGAGGACGACCTCTCCCGGCTCCAGGTACTCCCCCGCCATCAGGAACTGGTCTCCGCCGGTTGTCTTTTCTACGCCAAGGTTGAAGCTGCCGCTCCAAGCGAGGTGGACGGAGTGGACCCGGCCGCCCTCGAAACCAAAACCTGGCTGACCTGCACACATGAGCAGCGGGGAGTCCGCGGAGGGCCGACCGGCCCTACTGGTGCGCTGGTAGGTGCCGAAGGTGAGGTTGTGGCGCTGGGGGAAGCGTTCGCGCAGGTGGTGGCCCATCGGGTCCAGGATCTCCGTCATCTGGGGATTCAGCGGGAAGGAAAAGCGTAGGTCTTCAAGGTGGAGCAGCGTTTCGCCCTCGTTCGTCAAAGAAACCCGCTGCCTGAACAAGCCCGCGCTGTCGACGGTGGCTTCCGCGCGCATCGAGATGCCCATTTCCGCGTCAGACAGGACAAACGTTGCGGTTGAGGCGTCTTGCGTGGCCTCACGCAACGTGAGAGCAGTAGCGAATCCGCCACCCTCACGCGTCAACTTCAGCGCGGGCGTGCCCAGCCAGCCTTCCGAGGGGACAGGGAAAAGCGTGAGGCGCGGGGTCACGTCCTGCCCTCCCGACATGCGCTGCGGGATCGCGGCGAGGGCGATGTTGGCCAAGTCCTTCTCATCCGCCCCCAGCAAATGCGGGCCCCAGTAGACCACGATGGGCTGGGGATTGCTTGAAATGTCGAAGACTACGCTGGTGCCACCGTTGTGAAGGTGGATGACGTCTGGGCGGTTCGTGGTGCCTAGGCGGTTCATGGGGACTCCGTTGTTACACATGTGGGCAGTTGCGTTGGGCGGGGTTTCCTGCAGGGCACCTAGGGGGCGGTACAGGAAGTCCGTGTGATATATTTTTATCACAAAAATACATGGCGGCCAAGTCTTTTGGATGAGATATTGGACTGGCCTTGTACGAAACACTAGGAAGTGCGCCAATGCCAAGAGATCCCACCCAAAGGACCTTGTTGAGGGAGATCATTTTGCGGGGTCCGGTGACCCGTTCGGAACTGGCAACCCGCACGGACCTCTCGCTTCCCAGCCTGACAAGACTCCTCAAGGGTGCTCTGGAAGCCGGACTGGTTCAGGAGGATGAGGAGGTTGCGGACGGCAGGCGTGGCAGGCCGACGCGGCCACTGTCGTTCAATCCTGTCGGCGGTTTTTCTTTCGGTGTGAAACTAACTGGTGAGGATACGACGGTGGTTGCCGTGGATTTGGGCGGCCACATCTTGGCCAGCGCGGTTGAAGTCCTGCCCAGCCACGATCCGGAGGAGGTCGCGGACCAGGTTGGCCGCATGATCACTGCGATGCGGGGCCGGCTCCCCAATGCGGGGACGCTCCTTGGTGTGGGCGTGGGCGTCGCGGGCAGCGTTACTTCTGAAGGTGTGGTGCACAAGGGGACATTTCTTGGGTGGGAAGATGTCGACTTCGCGGCTCTTTTGGGTCGCCACGTCAATGTCCCAGTGGTAGTGGAGAACGACGTGGTCGCTCTCACCACGTACGAGCACTGGTTTGGCGTCGCCAAAGGCCTCCACCATTTCGCGGTCGTGACCATTGGGACCGGTGTTGGCCACGGTTTGGTGGTGTTCGACCAGGTCGTTTCTGGCCTGGACGCCGGGGCGGGCCTGATTGGGCACCTGCCGCTGGACGCGACCGGTCCCCCATGCCACTTGGGACACCGCGGGTGCGCCAGCGCGTTGCTGACGTTGGACGCTTTTGGTTCGCAGTACTCCTTAGCGACGCAAAAACTTCAAACGTTTTCGGACTTGATGAGGGCCTATCGCTGCGCGGATCCCGCCGCAATCCCAATCGTTGAGGCGGGCGCGGACGCCCTCGGGAAACTAATTGCGTTAGCCGCCAATCTGGGTGTGTGCTCCACGGTGGTGCTGGCGGGTGAGGCAATCGACCTGTGGGACGCAGCGGGCGAAGTGGTGCGCCGCGCGATAGTGCGCTGGCGCAACCCGGAGGCAACACCCGTGGACGTCAGGGTAGAGCGGGCCGGGTTCACAGTGTGGAGTATGGGCGCAGCCGCCCTCGCCCTTCAAGAGGCATTCACCCCGCAACGGTAGAAGGCGGGCTGCGCAAACCACCACCGCCGCTCACCGAAGCACCGGATAGGGTGATATGAGGGCTCAGGAGAAGGATCAAATGGCAGTTTCAAACCAACAGCAGGCGGAGGATGAGTTGAAGAGGTTGATCGATGCCAGCCAGCGCATCGTTTTCTTCGGCGGCGCCGGCGTCTCCACGGAGTCCGGGATCCCGGATTTCCGGTCCCAAAGGACGCAGGAGCGAACATTCAAAGAGTTCGGGCTTTCCCCCGAAACCATCCTTTCCGCCGATTTCTTTTACGCAAACCCGCAAACCTTCTACCGCTACGTGAAGGACATGCTCCACCGTCCTGACGCTAAGCCGGGGCCCGCGCATTTGGCGTTGGCGGGTCTTGAGAGGGATGGCAAACTCTCGGCCATCGTCACCCAGAACATTGATGGCTTGCACCAGAAGGCCGGCAACGCCCTCGTCCTCGAATTGCATGGCACGCTGGCCACCTATCACTGTACAGATTGCAACGCCGCGTTCGGGCAGGCGGAGGTGATGACACAGCTGAATGACGGTGCGGACGTGCCGCGGTGCGCGTGCGGCGGCCTCCTGAAACCGGATGTGGTGCTGTACCAGGAGGGTCTGCCACAGGACGCCCTAAGTGGTGCAGCGCGCGCCATCTCTGAAGCCGACCTGCTCATCATCGCGGGCACTTCGCTGATGGTCCAGCCAGCCGCGTCGCTAGTGTCGTTGTACGAGGGCGAGGATCTGGTGATCATCAACAAGACACCCACGCCGCTGGACGACTACGCGACGCTGGTGATCCACGCGCCGGTCGGGGAAGTCCTGTCAGCGGCGGTGGGCTAGGGCGGAAACGAAGGCGTTCGCGCGGTCCGCGGAGGCTACTTTGGCGCCGCCCTCGAACCCTCCGAACGCGGGCGCATGCGTCACCGGAATGGCACGATGCTGGTGATGCAGAGGTCATCCCACTCGCTTCCGGGGTAGACACTTTCAACGGTGAAGCGCATGGAACTGGTGGTGTGCGGGGTGGCGAATGTGATGGACTCTCCGTAGGGGATCTCCTCTGTGTTCCACCCGCCCACAATGTAATAGTCAGTCCACTGTGCGGTTGCGGTGTCGTAGAGAGTAACCAACTCACTTGAGCCGTCAGAGAAGGTGACCGTCATGGTTTCAACGCGGCCGTTCTGGCCAATCCTCTCCGGCAAACGCCAGTAACCGTTGTTGATTTCAAAGCCCGACACTGTGGTTGGGCGGGCAAAATCTACCTGCAACCACTCCCCCACACCGTTCCCGGCAGAGCCCTCCGCCCACGTCGTGTCGTTGCGGCCATCGAAAGCGTGGAACGGAATGTATTCCATGATCGCGTTGATGTCGGCAGCGTTCTGGGGTGCCAGGGTGGAGGATGCTGTGACGCTGGAGTATAGGAGTTCCAACGGCAGCTCTTCTTCCACGCTGGGCTGGAAACTGGTCTGCGCGGCCCCGGAATAGTCTTTGTCCTCAACACTCAGGGTCACGTCGACAGCTCCTGCGTCCACATCCGCCCCCGACACGTATGTCGCGGCATACATCCTTTGTTCGTCGTCGTAAACGTCACGGTAAATCTGTTCCAAGTCTGCGGCCGTCGGGGAAAAATAGTATTCACCCCCGGTCTGGGTTGCCAGCGGCCGGAGCATCGATTCGTCGACATCCGTTCCCATACCCACGATGTAGACGGGAATTCGCACCTGCTCCGACAGTGAGATCACTTCTGAGACCGACCTTGTGGAGTCCTCATCGTATCCGTCTGTGAACACGATGACCGCTTTCTGGCCCGGTTGGGCATATGCGCGAACGAGTGCGTTGTAAGACGCATCCAGTATCGCAGTCCCACCGTCCGGTTCGATGGTGTTTATCGCGGCCTCCAAGAGCGGACGGTCAGAGGAGTAGGGCAGGCGCACTTGACTCTCATGATCGAACTGGGTCACCTCCACTAGGTCGCCGCCAGCCAAGTCCACGTAGTCAAGGAACTTGGTTGCAGAGCTGCGAGTCTCCACTATCGCCTGGCCCTGCATCGACCCGCTGGAGTCTAGGACCAAGGAGACCGCCAAGTTCCGCTCATCCCCCGGCGCCAGGAAGGACGTGAATGAGAGCGGCCCAGATGAGCCTTCCGACACTGCAAATTGGCTCCGCTGAAGGGTCATTACCGGGACGCCGTCGTCCGCCAACACCTCAAAATACAAGGTGACTTCGGGAAAGCGGGAGGTGTCGATCTGGTTGACTAGGACGTCCACGGGTCCGGTTGAGGGCGAGGGCGAGGACGAGGACGTAGCGCCGCCCGGCCCCTCCGCGCCGCCCCCGCCCCCTGCCGTTCGCCCCAGCAAGAAGTACGCGAATCCTGTAACCACCGACAGAACTACGACGACCACTATGCTGGCAGCCGCCCAGATGGGCAGGCCAGTCTTCGTCGCCCCCGGTGAGCCGGCGCCCGGTGAGCCCGCCCCCGGTGGGTAGGCGCCCTGTGGGTAGGCGCCTGGGTGGGCCGCGATCCACGCCGACAGCTCGGGATAAGCATTGGGGTTCAGAGCTATGGCACCGCGCAACTGGGGATAGTTCGCAGCCAGCCACGCCAGTCGTTCTGAAGACGTGGCCGGGCTGGTGGCCTCAGCCAACAAACCCGGATCTATGGGATTGATATCCACTTCGACACAACCTATCCGCTGGTAATCCCTCCATAGCCTACGGACCCGCTGACACCCGTAATGGGGGTCCACGGGACAGCTTCTGGTCTCACACATGAGTGACACCGAAATCCGGGGTTATCAGCTCTGGCAGAGCGTGGTAAACAAGATAGAGGGACTATTCGAGGGCCCAATTGCGGGCCTAAGTGTAGGCCGGGTGCGGGCCTAAACGAGGGCCGGGTTGCGGGCCTAAACGAGGGCCGACTGGCCTGAGCGCAGGCGCAGCCTGGGTGCAGACCAAGTGCGGGCTAAGTGAGTGCCTGGAAGGAGGAGCGATGAACCGATTTCAGCCATTCGAGCGCCTAACTGGCACACGCACAGAAGTCGATGAAGCGGCGCTCTCCCCAGACGGACGCTACCTGGTCATGGTTGACACAAACCCTAACGTTCTCTGTGTTTACGACACTTTGAAACGCAGTCAGATTCGCCAGGTCCCGCTTCCGCCAGGCCGGGCCTGGGGCGGTGCCATCTGCCGGACGGCATGGTCGGCCGAAGGTCTCCTCGCTCTTGTGGACCCCTACGGCGAGCTTTTCATCATGGATCCACTAACGCAGGATGACCCGGTGTTCCAAGCTCGGTTTGAGCCCGCGCCAGAGGCCGACTTCACCGACCACACCGACCGCACCGGTGAAACCGATGGCACCAGCCGCACCGACCGAGCCGACTTCACCGGTGGCACCAGCCACACCGACCGCACCGACCGCACCGATGGCACCGGCGCCACCGGAGTCTTGGACCAGGAAGATCGCGTTTGGGGTGGGGCTCTGGCTGCGCTCTGCTGGTCCCCCGACGGTAGGTACTTAGCCGCATTCACGCTTGGGAGACTGGGCGCTTTTGACTTAGCCTCCGGGGTGATCACATACGCCCAAACGCCCCAAGCCCTAGAGGCGGAAGCTCTGAGTTGGTCGCCAAACTTGAAGCACCTTGCGTGCGGGGACAGCTCAGGAACAGTTTGGGTTCAAACCCCTCCCATCAGTGGAACTTGGGACCGATATGAGCCCGAAGACACCTGCGAGGCCGCGCCGACCTGGAGTCCCAGCGGAGAGCTCTTGGTGGCCGCCGGTCCGGCAACCACCGTGCGCATCATAGACGCGAAAAAGAAGCGGTCCAAGACCATCACCATCCCGCCGCCCGAACTCAAGGGGCCCGAACACAAAGGACCCGAACCCAAGGGACCCGAACCCAAGGGGTCCAAACTCAGGAGACAGAAACTTGAGGAAAGGGATGAGCCGATGGTCGTGGCCTCGCCCGCGTTCATATCCGAAAACGTCCTCGCCATCGGACTAAATGAGCCGCCGTCTGTCGCGCAAGACCCGGACAGGGACCTCGGAAGCGTCTGCTTAGTGGACGTGGACTCCGGGGAGGTGCTCTCCGTCTTTCTCACCTTCGCCATACAGGGGGTGCGCCTCTTGCGAGCCGCCGCAGACACGCTGGTGTGCGTGGATTGGTGGGGGATGTGCTCGGTCGTGCCCCTGGGCGACCCCGCGGAAATAGAAGAGTGGTTCACCCAAGACTTCGCGTACGCATCGGCCGCACTTGCGCGATGGAACCCAGACTCCAAGCGCATCGCGTTCGCTGACTACTCCAACATCATCGTCTTGAACAATGAGACGGGAAAGTTGCTGCGGCTGAACAGGGAGGCCACCTCTCTCCAGGCTGCCGGTTGGGACGCGGACGGGCGGAGGTTCGCAACGGAAGACGACTACGGCCGCATCCAAGTGTACGAGGTCGGGGAAGACTGGATCCGGCCCATCATCGGCAAAGTCGCCCGCAGAGACTTCACGTTGACAGCCAAGGAACGGCGCAACGCCCCAACTCTCAGCCATTTCCACGACCTTTTCGACCAGTACGTGATCAGCCCCAACACCCGCCTCCTCTTGGCGTTGGGGTTCGACACGCTGCGGGTTTTGAACGCGTCAGCACGGTTCGTCGGCTACCAGTTGGACCTTTTCCCCAGCCTAGAAGACTCCGATGAGGGAGACACTCAGTACTGCGTGTGGAACGCTCAAACGTGGGAAGTCGTGGAGGAATCCGACGCCGCGCACAGGTTCATGAAGAAAATTTCGCGCTAGGGGCCGCCTACTTCTGCCTTCTCAGCCACTCCAGCGTGTCCCTCAGCGTGTCGCTTGCGGGACGAGGGCGGTAGCCCAACTCCCGCGTCGCCCGCTCATGAGAGAAGTCGGACGGCGAACCCAACGTCTGCAGAGAATACCTTGTGAACAGCGGCTTTGTCTTGCGCGCCTTGTAGTAGAGCTCCGCCAGGGGCGCGGTTGCCCTTGCAAACCACAGTGGCAGGACGTTCAGTTTCCGGCGCTTTCCGACCATTTGCCTCACGGTGTTCGCCAAGTCCTCCGCTGAAACGTAGTGGCCCGTTAGAAGGTAGGCGCAGCCGTTGCGCCCCTTTTCCGCCGCCGCGATAATCCCTGCGGCCACGTCGCGCACGTCCGCAAAATCATAGCCGCCCGGCACAACCGAGGAGAGCCTCCCCCGACGCCGCGTCCCGCACCAGTCCTGTCATGTGTCCGTCAGAGTAGTCCCCCGGTCCAATCAACCCACTGGGGTGCACAACTACGCGGTCGAGGTCGGTAGCCTCCAGCACCAGTGCCGTCGCTTCCGCCTTGGTCTGCGCGTATTCACCTACCACGCGGTCAACCCTGAATGCCTGCGGATCATCCTTCTCTGTGATCGTGGCGGGCGGGTCCGGCTCCGGAATGGCATGCACGCTTGACACGTAAACTAAACGGTCGACACCCGTTCTTCTGCACGCGTCGATAACGTTCTTCGTTCCGCCCACGTTGACCGCGCGCACCGCTTCAGAGACTTTCCCGGCAATCGATACGATGCCCGCGCAGTGCAACACAATGCTCCGCGTTCCCTCTGGAACGCTCAAAGCGTGTTCTACCTGCGCCGAGCCAGTCACGTCAGCCGCGACGAACTCACAGTCCAAGCCTTTCAGTGCCGCTGACCCTTCTGCTAGGTCCACAGCCCGCACGTTCTGCCCACGCTCCAGCAGCTGCCTCACCAGGGTGTTGCCCAAGAACCCGCTGGCGCCCGTGACGATCCAGAGAACGGGTCCTAGGTCAGGTCTTGTCTTCATGCCTCCACATTACGACCAAATGAGGACTTCAGCGAGGACGGAATGAGATCCCAAATAGCTGTCCCGCCGACGCAGCCGCGGCAACCACAACGGCGCCCTTGGCCAATCCGCGAAGGCGGTGTCCTAGGATGGCTGGCGTGACTCCATCGCAATCTCAAGACCCTA
>CAZTTD010000037.1:0-1515 GCA_964616925.1 uncultured Actinomyces sp. | reverse complement strand
CAAACCCACTTCCCTCAAGGCTGTCGTCTTCGACCTGGGGAACGTCCTCGTCGGATGGGATCCGTACGGGGCTGTGAAAGACCGCCTGACGCCGGAACAGTGGAAGACGTTTGAGGCCGAGGCCAACTTCTCCCACATCAACCAACGCGCCGACGGTGGGGAGCCGATTGACAAGTTGGTTGGCGAGCTGGCGGCCAAGAACCCCTCGCACGGACAGATTCTGCGCCAGTATTTTGACAACTTCGCTCTGGCGTTGACCGGCCCCATCCACGGCACCGCGGAGGTCGTCCGAGGACTAAACAGCGCCGGCTTCCAGACCCTTGGTCTCACCAACTGGGCTTGGCAAACGTTCGGTCACGCGGCGAAGAGCGCGCCCGTCATCAGCGAACTGCAGGGCGTCGTCGTCTCAGGAAAGATCGGCATTACGAAGCCGGACGCACGGATCTTCGAACATCTCCTGCACAGGTACGCCCTCGATCCCGCGGAGGTGGTTTTCGTGGATGACTCGCCGAACAATGTGGCGGCCGCCCTCGCCCTGGGAATGCGCGCGATTCTGTTCGAGGACGCAACGCGCCTGGCCGCGGCCCTCCACGAAATCGGGCTACCCGACCTCAGTAGCGGGCCCGACCTCCGGCGCCCGGATCCTGCGAACCTGGGGGTAATACCAGGCGAAAAGTAGGAGGATGCCGAAGAAGAACTCGACGTAGATTCCGATGGCCATGTCCCCGCTGGGGGCGCCATCGCGGTCGAACCAGGCACCGATGACACCGTCATTGAAGCCGTGGATGAGGCTGGCCGCAATGTAAGCGCCGGTGCCGACTTGCCAAGCCCGCACTTTGGGGAACCGCGCTGCCGCGTACCAAATCAGTGCCGCCGCGGGCGCGGTGTAGAGGATGTGGTGGACCTCCCCGCTGATGTTTAGTCCGTTGATGGCTTGGACCCACGCGCCCGTGTATCCCTCACTTGGAGGGTTTGGGTCGTAGATGCCGCCTATGTATCCCATGGCGCCCTCGACAAACCCAAAAGTGGCAGCCGAGGTGAACACCGCCCAAAACCCCGTGAGAACGTGGCGAAATGCCAAAGTGCCCATGAGGACCACCGGGATCAGCAGTTTTGTGCCTTCCTCAATGAAGCCGGTCAGCCAATACCCGATCTCTGTGCCGCCGAGGAGACCGGGAATCTTTTCCTGCATGGCCTCGAATATCCAACTGACGATGACAGAGAAGAGGCCTGCGAAGATGCCGACGGTCACGGCGCGTCGCAGGTGGAGGGGGCGCCGACGCCAAACCGTCGGGTCCACCAAGCCAGCGCGGCGGTCAGCCCGCCGTAGGAGATGAAGAATGCGATGACCGTAAGCGCGCTCAGCCACCACGCGACGTGCGGGGAGTCAGTGGCGGAAGTTGTGGGCAGGAACGCGCCCACGACGTAACTAATCACCATGCCCACCAGAAGGGACCCCACGGCCAGGAGCAGAGGAGCCCCAAACCGGGTCTTACCTTGGTCAACGTGTCTGGC
>CAZTTD010000036.1:0-19805 GCA_964616925.1 uncultured Actinomyces sp. | reverse complement strand
CACCAATCCTGCCAGCCGGTCCCAGACCAGCCACTAAAAGACTTACAGAAGAGCCGACCAACTGGTTTCATCCACAGCCTATTTTGTGACCAACCACTACAAATACTTACAGAAGCGCCCCTTTGTTGCTTCAAAACGGTCGTTGTTTTCCTGGTTGTTGTAACTTTGGCTGTTTGTTGTAACCCAGCACCTGCCGGCGGCTCTGATTTGGCTTCCAACCAGACTTTGCAGCATTCCACCGGTTGCCAACAAGACTTTTGCAAGGCTTTGCCGACGCCGCCGGACCCCGGTGGGCCTTTGCAGGCAAGAGTGTGGCGCAGGTCTGAGGCCGACGTGGCCCGGATTTGGTCCGCGCGCTCCTTGGATCGCCGTTATCGACGTAGATCGCCGCTATAGCTATGCGACAACGGCGATCTTGAACGATAACGACGATCTAAGCCGCACAGGGACCAATTCGGAGCCCCAGACACGGCGGCCCAAGCCGACCTAACCGCCCCTAGTGCGCGAAGTGGCGCAACTTTGTGAAGTAGAGGGTCACTCCGGCGTTCTTGGCGGCCTCGATCGCAAGCGCGTCATTCCGAGACCCGCCGGGCGCCACCACCGCCGTCACCCCCGAGTCCATTAGCACCTCAAGGCCGTCCGGGAACGGGAAGAAAGCATCCGAGGCCGCCACCGCGCCTTCCGAGCGCCTCTCTGGCCCGCCGTCCTCGCCCGAGCCTTCCCCTTCCGCACCCAGCGTATTCGCGCGTTCCACCGCCAGCTTCGCGGAGTCGACGCGGTTCACCTGGCCCATTCCCACGCCGACCGTGGCGCCATTATTGGCGAGGACGATGGCGTTTGATTTCACGTACTGCGCGGCCCGCCACGCGAACTGCAAATCCGCGGCCACCTGCGCGTTTGCTGGTGTTCCCGCAACCAGCGTCCACTCTTCAATCAGGTCGTCACCTTGCGGGCCGTCGCTGTCCTGGACCAGCAGGCCGCCGCTTATGGTCCGCAACGTCGGCGCGTCACCGAGGGGCCGCAAACTCAGTATTCGCAGGTTCTTCTTAGTCCGAAGTATGTCGAGGGCGTCTTCAGTGAACGAAGGCGCCACGACGACCTCGATAAAGATCTGCGCGATTTGGCCTGCGGTGTCGGCGTCGACCTCCCGGTTCACGGCGACCACGCCGCCAAATGCGGAAAGTGGGTCGCACGCGAAGGCCTTGGCGTAGGCGTCAGCGGTCGTGTCCGCTACCGCTAGCCCACAGGGGTTGGCGTGTTTGATGATCGCAACTGCAGGAGTTGAGAAGCCCTCCACGGCCTTCCACGCTGCATCGGCGTCCTGGAGGTTGTTGTAGGAAAGAGGCTTGCCGCCCAGAAGTTCCGCGTTGGCAAGGCCCGCTTGGCGCACCGGGTCTGCCGGGGCCACCTGCTCTGCCGGGGCCACCTGCTCCGCCGCGGCCGAATCCCGGTAGACAGCAGCGCCCTGATGCGGATTCTCTCCATACCGCAGGTCATCCACCTTCTGGTAGGACAGGCCCAACCATTCCTGGAACCCGTCAGAGGCGCCACCCGACAGCCAGTTTGCAATCGCGATGTCGTAGTCCGCCACCAGTTGGAAGGCCTGCGTTGCCAGGGCAAGGCGTTCCTTGGAGGTCGTTCCGCCTTGGTCCAAAGACACCTTGAACTGCGCGTACTGGTCCGGACTGGTCAGTGTAGCCACGCTTGCGTAGTTCTTCGCCGCCGCCCTAATCAGGGTTGGTCCCCCGATGTCAATCATTTCCACGCATTCCGCATGGCTGGCTCCGGACGCCAGCGTTGAGGCGAACGGATACAGGTTCACGACCACCACGTCGAAAGGCTCAATCTTAAGGTCCGCCAGCGTTTGCATTGATTCCGCGTCATCCTGACGAGCCAGCAGCCCCGCATGAACCACCGGATGCAACGTCTTCACGCGCCCACCCAGGATCTCCGGGAAACCGGTCAGGTCAGAAACCTCTTGGACTTCTAGGCCGCCCTCGGCCAGAGCAGCCGCGGTAGATGAGGTGGCCACCAACTCAACGCCCGCATTCACCAAGGCCTCACCAAGGTCAACCAGACCTGTCTTATCAGAAACGGAAAGTAGAGCACGACGGAGCGATTTACGGTTCTCAAGTCCCATGGGTACAGCTTGGGTCCCAACGTCGGGTCGAGGGCGTGGCGTCTCAAACGCCGAAGCATCCGCGCCGTGTTGCGCAGGTCGCACGGGTCGCACGGGTTGCGTGTGTTGCGCTGGTCGCACGGGTCACACGGGTCACACTGGACGCTCTAGCCGAACTAGCCACGCCGGCCCGCCGCCCCTATCAGCCGCGTTCTAACGGCCGCCTGTTCCTACGTTAGCGCTTCAACCAGTGCCATGGCGGCACGGTAACTCCGTTCGTAGGCCGCCGGTGCGGACGCGTCGAACACCTCTCCCGCGTTGGGGTCGCAAAGGTCGGACACCGCGCGCAGACTCAACCACGGAACGTCGAACGACCAGCACACTTGGGCTCCAGCAGCCGTCTCCATGTCCACGGCGAGGACGTTCGGGAACGCCCGGCGCACCGGCTCCACTTGGCTACCTGAAACGAAGGAGTTGCTGGCGCTCACCTGTCCCGCGTGGAAAGGCATTCCGCGTGCGCGTAGCGCGCGTTCCGCCCTCGCCACCAAGCGCGGCTTCGCTTTGTAGAGCGCCGGCATCTGTGGGATTTGTCCGGGTTCGTATCCGAAGTCGGACGCGTCGGCGTCGTGGTAGAGCGCCTGCGTTCCCACGACAATGTCCCCGAGGTGCACGTTGGCTCCCAGGCCGCCTGTCGTTCCCGCGAAAATTACGCCACGAGGGCGAACCTCCATCAGCACCATCGTGAGCGCCGACGCGGCATTCGTCATTCCGATCCCCGTCGTGACGACGATTGCTTCGGTCCCGTTCAGCGTGCCTTTGTGTACCCGAGCCGTCCCACGGTAGCCACGGGGCCCGGGCACCTCCTTGCCGCCCTCGCCCAACGCGTCCAAGAAAGGCCGCGCCTCTTCCTCCATGGCGCACGCGATGAGGATCGGGTCAGGCATTGGTCGCGTCCTGCGTCGCGGAAGGCTCCAGGTCCGCGGAATCCATGACAATGTGCCACTCTGGCCGCCCCTCCAAGAACTTCCGCACCTCCTGCTTGGCACCCTCCAGGGAGTGGTTGGCGCCCCACCCGCACTGAACCTCATTAGCAGCGGGAACAGAGTCCGCCTCCAACAGGTCCTGGAAGGTGCGCTCCAAGATTTCAGTGAACTCTTCGTACTCCAGACCCAAAGTGAGTGCATAGAAGCCTGTCTGGCATCCCATGGGGGAGAAGTCGATGAGGGCGTCGGTGTGGTTGCGCATGTGGTGTGCGGTCATGTGCTCAATGGAGTGCACCGCGTCCATTGAGAGGTGCTCAACGTTTGGTTGGCTAAAGCGCACGTCGTATTTGATCAGGGTGTCGCCGCCGGGTAGGACGTTGCGGTCAGCGACCCTCACGTAGGGCGGTCGGACATAGCGGTGGTCAAGATTGAAGGACTCAACGTTTAGATCTTTGTCGATCTGGGTTTCTGGACTCATAGTCAAGAGGATAGTGCGCAACGGGTCAGATCGGCCCGGCCGACCTATGAAACGTAGGCCCATGGAACGCCGGACTGTCTTGGCACGGGACCGCGACACGCCCGCCTTCGACTTCCGACCCACCCGCGACACGCCGAGTTCAAAAAGCAAATCACAAGCTTGTCATCCACAGGCCGCCCCGATGTCCACAGGAGAGTTTTACACAGGCCTTTCTGCCTAGTTACGCGGCTTAGTCGCAGGAGTTCCTCGGGTTGTCCACAGACTGCACCTCCTAATGCACAGAGAGGTCCGGACACGATATATAGGGCTCGGACGCCGCGTAGACCACAAGGTGTAGTGTTACGAGCGGCAAGATCGCTATGATCTATGTGAATGACATTGATGTAGTTTGGGGTGGCCGGTAGGGCCAGGAGGACATGGAAGATGACTATTACCGTTTACTCAAAGCCGCGCTGTGTGCAGTGCGACGCGACCTACCGCGCGCTGAATAAGTACGGCGTCCCCTACGAAAGCGTGGATGTTTCCGTTGATTCGGAGGCGCTTGCCTACATCATTGGCCTGGGTTACATGCAGGCACCCGTCGTCGTTGTCGGGGATGAACACTGGAGCGGATTCCGCCCAGACCGTGTTGCCGCTGCCGCAACCGCACTGCTAGCTGTGTCGGTGAACGCCTAGGTACATCGCTATGTCGCAGGTCGACGTTGTGGACCGCGTCCCCCTGAAGTTCGGGGCGGCGGACGCGGACACACCGCATATCGTCTATTTCTCCTCTGCTACGGAGAACACCAAGCGCTTTGTTGAGCGCTTGGGGATGCCTGCTTTGCGAATCCCGCTGCGCCCTCGTGACGAACCCATTGAAGTGGATCGTCCCTATGTCCTGATTGTCCCCACCTATGGCGGTGGGAAACTGAGGGGTGCAGTGCCCAAGCAGGTCATAAAGTTCCTGAATGAACCGAAGAACAGGGAACTCTGCCGCGGTGTTATCTCCGCGGGCAACACTAACTTTGGGGCCGCCTACTGTAAGGCTGGCGACATAGTGGCGAACAAGGTTGGCGTTCCCCACTTATACAAGTTCGAACTTCTTGGGACTACCCGGGACGTTTCATTAGTAAAAGAAGGACTGAAGAAGTTTTGGTTGACCATCTGACGGATACCGGTTTGGAGCCGGCCCTTTCGCCCGAACGCGACTACCACGCGTTGAACGCGCAGCTGAACCTGTATGACAAGGACGGGAAGATCCAGTTTGACGCGGATCGGTTGGCCGCACGCCAGTACTTCCTTAGCCACGTAAACCAGAACACGGTTTACTTCCACGACTTGGAAGAGAAGCTGGGGTACCTGGTTGAAGAGGGGTATTACGAAGAGGAGGTGCTGAACCAGTATTCTTTCGAGGACGTTAAGAATCTGTTCAAGCAGGCCTACGCCTGGAAGTACCGTTTCACAACCTTCCTTGGCGCGTTTAAGTACTACACCTCCTACACGCTGAAGACGTTTGACGGGAAACGCTACCTGGAGCGGTTTGAGGACCGTGTTTGCATGGTCGCTTTGTACCTGGCTCGTGGCGACATTGACATGGCACGCCACCTGGTAGATGAGATGCTTTCAGGTCGTTTTCAGCCGGCCACACCCACCTTCTTGAATGCGGGAAAGCAGGCCCGTGGCGAACTTGTTTCCTGCTTCCTCCTCCGTGTTGAGGACAACATGGAGTCCATTGCGCGTGCCATCAACGGCTCATTGCAGCTGTCCAAGCGCGGCGGTGGCGTGGCACTGGCCCTCACCAACCTTCGCGAAGCAGGTGCGCCGATCAAGCGGATTGAAAACCAGTCTTCCGGCGTTGTCCCTGTTATGAAGCTCCTTGAGGACTCCTTTAGTTACGCTAACCAACTTGGCGCACGCCAGGGAGCCGGAGCCGTGTACCTCAACGTGCACCACCCGGACATCCTTTCGTTCCTTGACACGAAGCGTGAAAACGCGGATGAGAAGGTGCGGATCAAGACACTGTCGCTGGGCGTCGTGATCCCAGACATCACGTTCCAACTGGCTAAGAACAATGAGGACATGTACCTCTTCAGCCCGTACGACGTTGAACGCGTCTACGGGAAGCCGTTCTCCGACATCTCAGTGACAGATCTGTATTACGAGATGGTGGATGACTCACGCATCACCAAGAAGAAGATCAGCGCACGCAGGCTCTTCCAGACGATCGCGGAAATCCAGTTTGAGTCCGGCTACCCCTACATTTTGTTTGAGGACACCGCGAACAGAGAAAGCCCGATTGAAGGGCGCATCTCCATGTCCAACCTGTGCTCGGAGATCCTGCAGGTTTCAGAGCCCTCTGAGTTCTATCCGGACCTGTCCTACAAGCACGTCGGCAAGGACATCTCCTGCAACCTGGGTTCATTGAACATTGCGAAGGCAATGGATTCAGAAGACTTCGGCCAGACCATTGAGTACGCGATCCGCGCGCTCACAGCCGTGTCGGACCTTTCAGACATTGAGTCAGTCCCGTCCGTCGCGGCCGGTAATGCGCGCTCCCATGCTGTCGGCCTTGGCGCCATGAACCTTCACGGGTACCTAGCGCGCGAAGGCATCCATTACGGATCCCCGGATGCGTTGGAGTTCGTCTCCACGTACTTCATGACGGTCGCCTACGAAGCGATCAAGGCGTCGAACAAGATCGCGAAGGAACGCGGTGAGTCGTTTGAAGGCTTCCCGAAGTCCAAGTATGCGTCGGGGGAGTACTTCAAGAAGTATGTCGAGGGCGATTGGGCTCCAAAACGCCCACGCGTCCAGGAACTGTTCGCGAACTCCACCGCACACATCCCCACCCCCCAGGACTGGGCAGACCTGGCACGCGACGTTGCCGAATACGGCATGTACAACCAGAACCTGCAGGCCATTCCGCCCACGGGCTCCATTTCGTACATCAACCACTCAACGTCCTCGATCCACCCCATCACCGCGAAGGTTGAGATCCGCAAAGAAGGGAAGATCGGACGCGTCTACTACCCGGCCCCCTACATGACGAACGACAACCTGGAGTTCTACGACGACGCGTATGAGATCGGCCCGGAGAAGATCATCGACACGTACGCCGCTGCTACGCCGCACGTCGACCAGGGCCTGTCGCTGACCCTGTTCTACCCGGACACGGTGACGACCCGTGAACTGAACCGCTCCTACATCTACGCGTGGCGCAAGGGCATCAAAACGCTCTACTACATGCGTATTCGTCAGGTAGCACTTGAGGGAACTGAGATTGAGGGGTGCGTTTCCTGCATGCTGTAGGCGCCCGGCAACATTTCGGGAACATTCGCTGAGCTAGGGCGTGTCACGTGGTAATCACTTAGTAAAGTAGTTGCCATGAAAACCCCCCTTTTGCGTCTGGCAGTTGGAGTTCTGTCCCTCGCTTTTGGGCTTTCTGCTTGTGCGGCGGCCTCGGGCGGGGGCTCCTCTGCGCCCTCGAAACAAAGCGCGTCACAAAGCACCAATCAGAATGGTGGGGTCCAAGAAGAGGGTCACGGGACGGTGAAGCACGTGAAGCTCTCAGAGGCGCGGGAGGCGGCGTCCGTCGTCGCTTCCACAAGGAAGCTGGGCCTGCGCGTCTTAGAGGCATTCCCCAAAGAGACGCTTGTTACCTCCCCTGCATCTGCGGTCATTGCCCTATCAATGCTGGGAACGACGGCTACCGGGGAGGCCGAAGACCAGCTGTCCATTGTTCTGGGGGCGCCCGGGGAACACAGAGATGCGGCGGTAAACGCCCTCATGGGCAGTTTGGACCCGTACCGCGTACCCGTGAAGCAGATAGACATAAATAAGTTGCCGGATAGTCCACAGGTTCATCTGGCTAACCAAATCGTCCTCGACACCGGAATGAAAGTTGAGTCCACGTACCTGGACAACCTGAAAACGTGGTACGACGCAGGCGTTTTGGAAACGAACCTTGGGACGGAAGAGGGTTTTGTGCCCGTCAACCAGTGGGTGAAGGAGAACACGGCGGGGCTGATTGATAAATCCGCGGTGTCACCCAGCCCGACTTTGCGCATGATTTTGCAAAATGCTGCGGTGTTCGCCTCCAGTTGGCAGGTGCCATTTTCCGCGCACAACACTATGATCAGCAGTTTCACAACCGGAAGTGGTGAGCGCGTCGTGGTCGAATTCATGACTGCCACCCTGCCGGTCCGCTACGCGGAGGTGGATGGGTGGCAGATGGCGGAGCTGCCCTACGGAGAAGACGGCGGCATCGTGGCGCTCTATGTGCTGCCACCAGAGGAGACGCCGCCGACCCGCATTACGGTTGACCAGATGGAGGCGCTGCAAAAAGCACTGACCCCCGCCCACATGGGTATCTCCATTCCTAAACTGGACCTCACGTCCTCAGCCGACCTCACCAACCCCATCCAAAGGGCCGGTCTGACTTCCGTATTCTCCGACTCCCCATCCGCGCTCACCTATATTTCCAGGGCGGAGGACCTTGCGGTTTCCATCGTCATGCAACAGGGGCGCCTGCGCCTTGATGAAGAAGGAACGGTGGCGGCTGCTCTCACGGAAATAGCCGTGGAAGCAACCGCCGCGTTGAATGAGCCGCCCATCGACTTTGTCGCTGACCGGCCACACCTCATTTTTATCTCTGAGACCAGGATGGGTTGGGACCTTTTCCAGGTACTTGTAAACGACCCCTCCTAGGAGGGGTCAGGACGCGTCAGTCCAGGTACTCAAGGACCGCCGCGGGAACCTCATCACGCGACACGACCTGCTGGCTCACTACCAGCTGCTTGCTGGCCTCAGCCTTGACATAGGTTCCGGCCGGGTAGAGGCCATCGACAGTGTCGGAGTAGACGGTGAAGTCCAACTGCCGGGTTTCACCGGCTTCGTTGTAACCCGTAATGGAGTATTCGTGTCCGGAATCCTGGGGGGTGCCCTGGTTGTCGTAGATGGTTTCAACCTCAATCACTGCGTCTGAGGGAACCTTCCCGTAGAACTCTTCCCCAACATAGCGATCCTGGTAGTACCCATAGGCCTTGAACCCCATAAACCCGATCACGCTTAGTCCCACCAGAACCATCACTAGGACGATACCGATCTTGCCGCCGTTGCTCTGGTTCCTTGATGCGTTAGTCATTACTATTTCCTTTCCGGGTACCATTCTGGGCGCGCAAAGCCCGCGTTGCTAGGTGTCTGACTCCGTTAGGGGGAGAAATTGGGGTTCACCCCCCAGGGTGCCTCAGGGAAGTCCCTACTGGCCCCTACGACTTGCAGAACCCCTGCTCATGCAGCACCTCCAGCATGGGTGCGTGCTCCGCAGGTCCCTTACCCGGCTTCACCTTCACCTGGTTGGTGTAAGAGTCCTGGCGCCTCCCGCCCTCCCGCAAATCGTAGTATTCCTGGATGACCTGGTCATACCCTTCCGCGTGGCGCAGGTACTCTTCGGACTCAAAGTCGGGGTACACGTCCACGGACGTCGTAATCTCACGTGGCAGGCGCGGCTTCTTCTGTGGTGACTGGTTTGCGTGACCAACCAGCATCCCCACCAGCGGGAACGTAAACTTCGGCAGTTTCATTGCCTCAATGAGAGAACGTGGTTCCCTACCGATGGACCCCAGGTAGCATGTCCCAAGGCCCAGACTTTCGGCCGCAACAACCATGTTCTGCGCCGCGATCATCGTGTCTTTCACGCCCTGGATGAACGCCGTCGTCCTCTCCAGCGGCTCCAACGTCAAGCCGGCGGCCGTGCGTATGCGCGCCAGACGTGACAGGTCGACCACGAACACGAACAACTCACCCTTGTCGCCACCCACGTAAGGCTGCCCGGAGGACTGGTAAAGCACATCCCGAATAGCAGGGTCTTTCACCCGAATGATCGTGACAGCCTGATAGAAACTGGACGTCGCTCCGTGGCGCGCCACGTCAAGAAGCGTCGCAACGGTTGCGTCATCCACGCCCTCGTCCGTAAACGCACGAATCGTCCGGTGATCCAACTGGGCTTCGATGGTGCTGTTGAGGACCAAGCCCTCCAGCGGGGCGTCCTCATCTGGGATTATCGGCAGGTGATCTAATGGCGTAGATGTGTTCGTCATACCCCGACTCTAGGACGAGGACGCCAATGTTTTCACCTCTTCGGCGGTCGGCGATGAAGCGGGCATAGTCCACAGGACGTCCTCCCCGTTTCCTGTCGAGGACGGCGCCAAAACTGCCAGCGCCGTCACCGCCTTGTCGTGCACCACCAACGCCAGGTACGCACTTGGATTCTTCGCCAGAGCCTGCTTCGCCTCAGCCTCAGTGGAGGCACCCCACATGCCCGCGGTCGTGGTGTCACGCCCCGCCGACACCAGCGTCTTCACCGGATCCTCCCTGCGGGCCCGGATCAGGCGCCACAGCCAGAACACGTTGATAAGAGCAATCGCTCCGTTCATGAAGACGAACGGCCACAGACTATCCACGGCCGCCACGATCGCGGCCAACGTACTTCCTGTCAGGTTTAGCCAGCGGAACCACATCACGTTGGGTACAGCCAGCGAAACTACGACCAGAATGGGTCCGGTCCAGTTGATCAGGAAATCCAGCATGGGCAACCTCCGTGTTGCGGCCTTGTCGTGCGTCCTTTGACGTGTCCGGTGATCCTAAACGACGAACGCGTCGCGCGCAAAGGATAGATGGTGCGGGTGGTTAACTCTGCACTATGTTGAGGAGCCGGTAGCGATTCAGCGCGGCCCCAACGTCCTCCATGCGTGGGCGGACTAGGAACGGCGGGTAGCGCCGCGCGCCGAAGCGGGTCAGGGCGTCTAATCCGCCCTCGTCAATACGCGCATCCAGTTCGTCCAGCAGTTCACGAATCGACTTGGTGGAGTCCGCCATGTCCGCCAGAAGCCCGCGCACACACCACGCGATGGCTTCCGTCTGGCCGTTGTCCACGATCTGTTCAACGTCGGCGACGTCAATGTTCTGCTTATCGATCCCTATGTTGTCCAGGCCGCCAGCGCGCGTTTTGGGCCGGTCACCGCCCGTGCGAAGCCGCTCCGGCGCACGCGTCGTAAGAGGCGGGAATCCGGGGATCGCGCTGGTGGCCCGCGGAAGACGGTCGCACACTTCGCGCGCACGTTCCGTGACGTCCTCGCACCTATACGCGTCCATCTGCAACACCCGATCAGCGACGTCTAGGTACGCGCCCGACCCGCCCATGACCAAGATGAGCGAGGTCGCCCCGCCATCCTCCAAGTCCGCCAATCCACGGATGCGGTCAATCAGCGGCGTGATCGGCTCCTGGGTTGCGATCACCAACTCACGCATGCGTTCATCACGGATCATCAGGTTCGTTGCTGACGTGTCCTCATCGATCAAAAGGAGGGGGGATCCCATACCCAGCGCCTCTATTATTGAGGCCGCCTGTGAGGTGGATCCAGATGCGTTCTGCGTGGAGAACACGTGCGTATCGGCGCCGGTGGGGAGGTGGTTGATGAACGGGGAGACGTCCACCTTCGTCACCGGACGCCCGTCCGCCGCGCGGATCTTCACAGCAGCGGGCAGCGTAGCCACCAGTTCGCGCCCGTCGCCGGGAACGTGGGAGTAAACGCCCCGTTGGATCGCCGAGAGCACCGTCGACTTCCCGTGGTAGCCACCGCCCACGATGAGCGTTATTCCCGGCGGAATCGCCATCCCGCTAACGTCGCCCGCGTGGGGCAACGTGACGGTCTTTTCCAGCGAGGCCGGCGACACAAACGGAACCGCACCCTCCATCGGCAGCTCACTGATCCCGGAGCGTCGCGCCAAAACCGCGTCATTCGCAACAAATGAGACCCAGCCGTTTTGGTCGAGGGCGTCGCGCAGCGCCACGTAATCCTCATACGTCTGCACGTGGTTGATTAGCGCCGCCAAGTAGTCCTTGGAGTCCGGGGACCAAAAGTCGAAAGTTTCCCCAACCGCGTCGGGCAGTTCAACGTCAAAAATCGTCGCGGCACGGTGCCCCTGGACTGTTCGCCCGCGCGCAGGGAGCTGCACTTGGACACGCAGTTCGACCCGGTCGGGAGTCACAATCGCGGCACTGCGCTCCAAGATCTCCTGGCTGGTCCCAACGATTGAAACGCTGGAGTACCGGTCCTCAGCCCGCAGCGCATCTCTGAACGCCCGGATCAGGAAGTCCCCCGTGGCCACCTGCTGTTCGCGCGTGGAGAGCGTATGTGGGGGCAGACCCATCTTCAGCGGGTCCGCAATAATCCGTAGGGACGAGGGCGGAGCGTACGGGTCCGACTGGACACGATCCAGAATCACCTTGAAGCTGCCATAATCCCACTCACCCCGAGCCCTCTTGTAGGCTCCGTAGGACGCCCCATCAATCCCGCGCAGCAGGTGCAAGAGTTCCTTGTCGCTACCAAACTTAGGCTTGTCATCAAACTGGCGGCGTCCGCCCTGCCGATCGCGGTTGTTGCGCCTGGGTCCTTGGTTCGTTTTCATTCAGTAAGCCTAAGGGGCTGGGGCGTTCGTGTCCCGCCCAAGTATCGCCACCCCGAGTATCATCAGCCCATGACTATTACTGCTGCCGTCGATGGTTCCGCGCTGGGCAACCCCGGTCCTGCCGGTTGGGCTTGGGTTGTCTCTGAGGATGCTTGGGCCGCCGGTGGGTTCAACCGGGCCACGAATAATGTGGGGGAGTTGACCGCCCTCGCAAAACTCCTTGAAGACACTGCTGAAGCCGGGTTTGCCGATGAACCACTGGTGGTTTTGGCCGACTCCCAGTACGTCATCAACTCCGTCACGAAGTGGATGCCAGGCTGGAAGCGGAAGGGCTGGAAGAAGGCCGACGGGAAACCGGTTTTGAACCGGGAGTTGATGGAGCGCATAGACCGCGCAATGCAGGGGCGTCAAGTCAAGTTTGAGTGGGTGAAGGGCCACGCCGGCCACGATATGAACGAGGCCGCGGACATGCGCGCTCGCGCCGCCGCCGAAGCACACCGGGATCGACGCCCAGCACCGACCGGCCCCGCGTTCACCCAGACGATTGGGTCGAGGACGGCGGTGGCACAGGCGCGGGCGCGCGCCGCCCGGTACGAGGCTGCCCCCGCGGCCAGTGAGCCCATAGTCGCCATCGCGGCCGCCGACCTGCCGTCCCGATTGTCAGAAGTCCTGGCCGCGGCCGCTGTGGAGCCCGTGACTATCACCCGGGCAGGCAAGCCGCCGCTGCTACTGATGGACGCGGATACGGCGTGGCGCGCACTGGCGTTGTTGGACGAGGACGAACCCACGAACGGGACGCTGTTCTAATTGGCCCCTGGCCGGTTCGGCCCCGCGCCTGCCCGCGCCCGGCCATGGCCTGCGCCCGGCCACGGCCTGCGCCAGCCCTCCTACACCCCGGCGCGGCCCTCCACTATGGTCCCCCTGCGCACCAGCAACCCCGCATCTGGAGCGACATTCAGTTCGCGCGACTTGATGATTTGCGAGTACAGGAGCCCGGAGTCCTTCACCGTCCGCTCCCCGGTCTCAAAGTCCACATACACAATGCCGAACCGTTTGTCGTATCCCCACGCCCACTCAAAGTTGTCCATTAGGGACCAGTAGAAGAAGCCGCGCACATCAGCGCCCTCGTTCTTAGCGTCCAGGGTGGCGCCTAGGTGCAGCTCGATGAACGCCTCGCGTCGTGGATCGTGCACCGCCCGGCCGTCCGGCCCCTCCACCAGCGTGTCGTGCACAGCCGTCCCATTCTCCGTGACGTAAAGGGCCGTGCCGACGGGGCGTGAGTACTCCCGATCCACCCGCAGCAGCAGCTCCTTCAGCAGAATCGGGTCGTTCTCCCAATCCTGGGCGGACCGCGGCAAACCAGACTCCGGGAAGAAGATCCCTTCCGATGCCGGAGATGGATTCTTGGTGGGCCGGGTCGTGCCGGGCGCCATCGTTGGGGCGGGGGTGAGGCGGGTGGTTTGGAGACGCTCCGCCAACTCGCCCTCGATCCGATCAGAACCCGCCACAATATCGCCCTGGTAATAGTTGATGCCAAGGGCGTCGATGTGCGCGCTGATCAGATCCATGTCACCGGGCCGGATCGCTGACTCAAACCGCTCATAACCTGCGGGATCGATCTCCGCGAACTCCTCCCTGATATCCACCGGGTAACTGCCGCGGAACAGCGGATCCAGGAACCATCGGTTGTTCTGCCCGTCGACCAGGATCGCGGCGCGCTGGTCCGCAACCGAACGCGGATTCAGAGGCTGTGCGTACGTCAGATTCAAGGTGAGCCCCAGGTTCAGGGAGGGATCATCTGCACGCAACTCCTTCACGACCAGCCCGTGGCCAAGCAGCAGGTGGTGGCTAGCGAGCATCCCCTCTTCCAAGCTCTGGTGACCCGGCGCATGTGCGCCCGCGGTGTAACCAAGGAACGCGGAAACCCACGGCTCATTCAAAGTCGTCCACACGGGCACGCGGTCCCGCAGCGCCTCATACACGTGCATGGAGTAGTCCCTGAAATAGTAGGCGACGTCGCGGTTTGGCCACCCGCCGCGGTCCTGCATGGTCTGGGGCAAATCCCAGTGGTACAGGGTGAGCCACGGCAGGATGTCCGCTTCAAGGAGCTCATCGACCAGGCGACTGTAGAAGTCCAGTCCGCGCTGGTTCACGTTCACGCCATCCGGGCAGACGCGCGGCCACGCGATCGAGAAGCGGTAGGAGTCCAGTCCCAGCCTCTTCATCAGGGCCACGTCCTCACGGTAGCGGTGGTAGTGGTCGGTCGCGACATCCCCGTTGTCCCCGCCCACGACTGCGCCGGGAATCTGGCAGAAGGTGTCCCAGATGGAGGGCAGGCGCCCGTCCTCGCCCGCAGCGCCCTCGATCTGGAAAGAAGCAGTTGCCGCGCCAAGCAGGAAGTCGCGCGGAATCTGGCGAGGGCGTTCCATCCGCGCGTCGTCGATCGCCTCTTGAAGCTTGGGATCCATGGGTTTCTTGTGGCGCATTTCTGTTCCTTCCGCGGGTGGCGTGGGATGGGAGGGACGAGGGCGCCCTCGCTCATCTCTAGGCTACCGCGGCATGCGGGGCTAATTTTCGTCGTTCGCGTTGATCGGCGAAGATGGAGCACATGAGAACCACCAGTTATATTCAGCATTCCGTGACAGTCCATGAGCACCGCATGATGGTGCCGCTTGATCCCACCGGCGCTACGTATCGAGGCCGGGAGATTGAGGTTTTCGGTCGCGAACTGGTGGCGCCGGGTGGAGCGGATCGGCCGCTCCTGGTTTTCCTGCAGGGTGGACCGGGCGGTGCGGGTCCACGGGTTGGTGACTTCCTTGGCGGGTGGACGGGAGCCGCCCTAGCCGAGTATCGGGTCCTGCTACTAGACCAGCGCGGAACCGGCCAGTCCAGCGCCATTTCTGCGGACACGATTGTGGACGAGGACGATCCTGCGGGATTCCTGGCCCTCTTCACCCAGAATCAAATCCTGGCGGATGCGGAGGCGTTCCGGGAGGAACTGGCAGGCGGTCAGAAGTGGGCCACGCTTGGCCAGTCGTACGGGGGTTTCCTGACGCTGGGATACCTATCGCAGTATCCGAATGCGATCCGGGAATCGTACATAACCGGGGGCCTTGCCAGCTTGGGCCCGATCGATGAGATCTACCGCCACACCTACCCGTTGACGGCGGCGCGGAACCGAGCGTATTTTGACCGCTACCCTAACGATCAACAGACCATCCGGGAGGTTGCGGCGCATCTGGCAACGCATGAGGAGTTCTTGCCCACCGGTGAGCGCCTAAGTCCCACGCGAATGCGGTCGGTAGGGCTGGACCTTGGTGGGGCGCTGCGTTACGACATGCTCCACTACCTGTGGGAGGGGCCGTTTGAGACGCGCGGTGGCGAAAAGCGCTTGTCCAGTCGGTTCCTAGCGGAGATCGGCGCGCAGGTGTCTTCCGCCATGTCGCCGTTGTTCTGGGTTTTGCAGGAATCGATCTACGGGCAGACCACGGTGGACGCCACGGGGGAGGGGACCAACTGGGCCGCACAGAGACTGGCCCGCGAGTTTGACGGTTTTCACCTGGATGCGGATCCCCTCGATACGTCCTCGCCCTACTACCTGACGGCGGAACACACGTTTAGGGAGCTCATTGCGGAAGACCCCTCGACCAGCGCGTTCTTGCCGGCGGTGGACCAGTTGGCGACCAAGGTGGACTGGCCGAAGACGTATGACGAGGGCGTCCTGCAAAGCGTGGACACACCCCTCGCGGCGCTAATCTATGCGGACGACATCTACGTTCCGCGTGTGTTGTCGGAGCGGACTGCTTCACTGATACCGACTGCGCGCACGTGGGTAACGAACCGGATGCAGCACGACGGCCTGCGTGCGAACGGCATGGATGTTTTCACAGGACTTCGGTCCTTGATGGTGGACTAGGCTGGATGATTGAAGTGTCGCTTGGAAGGGGAGTGGGGGACATGAGCCAGGGCATTTATGAGCCTGTGAACTGGACGAAACTTGATGGTGAAGACGTGTTTGAAGCCATCAACTGGAACAAGATTGAGGATGAGAAGGACCTGGAGGTTTGGGACCGTCTGACGGCTAACTTCTGGTTGCCTGAGAAAATCCCGCTGTCCAACGACATCCCTTCCTGGGGCACGCTGAACCAGACTGAGAAGGACGTGTTCTCCAACGTCTTCACGAACTTGACCCTGCTGGACACCCTGCAGAGTACGGTCGGTGCGGTTTCTTTGCTGCCTGATGCGCTCACGCAGCATGAGGAAGCGGTGTACACGAACATCGCGTTCATGGAGTCGGTGCATGCGAAGTCGTACAGCTCCATCTTCTCGACGTTGCTGAACACTGAGGACATCAACCGGACATTCCGCTGGTCGCGGGAGAACGCTGAGGTGCAGCGCAAGGCACGCATTATCAACTCCTACTACGTGGCTGATGATCCGGAAAAGAAGAAGATCGCCTCCGTAATGCTGGAGTCGTTCATGTTTTATTCTGGCTTCTACTACTCCCTCTACTGGGCAAGCCACGGGAAGCTGACGAACTCAGCGGACATCATCCGCCTGATCATCAGGGATGAAGCCGTGCACGGGTACTACATCGGCTACAAGTTCCAAAGGGCGTACGCGAAAGCTTCAGAGGAGCGTCAGGATGAACTGAAGGGCTTCACGTATGAGCTGTTGGATGAGCTCTACGACAACGAAGAGAAGTTCACCCGCGACCTGTACGACCCGCTGGGTTTGAGTGAGGACGTAGTGAAGTTCCTGCGCTACAACGCGAACAAGGCACTGATGAACCTTGGGTTTGAGGCGCTGTTCCCGGCGGATTCCGCAGACGTTAACCCCGCGATCCTGGCCCAGCTGGCACCCGACGCGAATGAGACGCACGACTTCTTCTCCGGCTCCGGTTCCTCCTATGTGATAGGTGAGATCGTGGAGACGGAAGACGACGACTGGGACTTCTAGTCACGGCGGATACGCTTCGGGTTCGGCGGCCTACTTGGCTGTTTGGTTGGCGGCCCATTTGGCGGCCGTCCTAGAACGACGGAGCAGCAGCCGCGTGGAAGGCCCGGGAGGGCGGCCCGGAACTACCGATGGTGGTGTTCCGGGCCTTCTGTTGTCTGTGTTTCCGGGCCTTCTTTTGAATGGAAGACATTTCACGCCAGGACCGAAGGATTGCCGCTAGATTACCTGTTTGTTGGAACCACCGGGCGCCTCAGGTTCTTGGTGGTCCTGTTTGTTGTGAATGAGCCTGTTTGTTGTTTCAAAAACAGCCGTTGTTTTCCTGGATGTTGTCCGTTTTCCTGCTTGTCGCAGCTGCGCGGTCCGTTGTTTTCCTAGCTATTGTCCGTTCTCCTGCTTGTTGCACTGCGGTACCGCTAGATACCGCCGATCATGTTGCGAACACGGCTTTGAATGGGGAGCCGCCGGCTCATTTCGGCTCATTTCGGCTCATTTCGACCCGATTCGCGTCTTGCAGGGGTCTCCTTTGACCCCTGCACGGCCCCAAGTCAGCGCCCGCGCTCACAAGATCGCCGTTATCGTCTTAAATCGCCGCTATAGCTATGCGACAACGGCGATCTTAAGCGACAACGGCGATCTAACGTTGGGGACCCCACCGCAGCGGTGCGCAGAGGACATCCGCAGGTATTTTGACTGGCATCTTGATGCCCGGCACCGCTGTTCGCCTAATCAACGGAACGTCTCCATGTCAGAGCATGCGTTCACGTAAAGATTTGGGTGAGCCGTGTGTATCAGGCTGGCTGTCGCACACGCTGTAGTAGCGGCGGAAGCGGGCAGCCAAGTCAGGATTATCATGGGCGGCGGACTTCCACCATTAGAGACCACCGGGCTTCCGCCATTAGAGATCACCGGGCGTATGCGGCTTCCGTGTTGGTCTTGAAGTGGGCACTTAGAACGAATTTTTACTGCACCATGTTGCTATAAACGCAGTGCTTCGACTCCTGTGTGCACTCCGAATGCCCCGTGTTACGGCACAGGGTATGTCAGAGGTTGAAGATGGCGCTCCGCGCGCCCGGAGACTACGGCGGCCCATTAGGTTGGTGGCCGCCCATCTCCCATGCAGACTTTGTCCTCTGTTCATGTTCTTGGCTGTACATCCGTGTCAGCCATGGCGGCGCTTGTACCTTCGGGACGCCAGCGCGCATGGTGATGGTCCAGCCACTGCTGTCGATAGTGCGGTGATGGAACCCGCACAGCAACACTCCGTTGTCCGTGTGGGTAGGCCCGCCAATCGCATGTGGCTTCACATGGTGGATTTCGCACCACGCCGGCGGCACCGAGCATCCCGGAATGACGCAACCCTGGTCCCTCACTGAGATCGCTCTTCGCTGGTTAGCATCGAAAATGCGGGATGCAGACCCCAAGGAACGGATCCTACGCATACTGTCTGTCGCAACCGCCTGAATGGCGGCGCCGCAGGAAAGCTGCTTCACGGTATCCGCTGACACCGCTGTGCTCATCCCCTCATGGTCGCGAAGCCACCCCACCTGCGCCTTCTGTGAATCGATCTTCACATCCACCTCAACCATTATGGTCGCGTGGGACCCACCTAAGTACGGGAGACTTCTTGATCTTAGGGTCACGTCCAGTGCCAGAGCGAGGGCGTCGTGGCGTCGCTGTTCTGGAGTTCGCGTATCGGTCGCGGCGATAGCTTCGTCGTCTTCGGCATCAGTGGACGCAGTCGCAGAGTCAGTAAACAGTGGCGTTTCTTCATAATCCCCCTCGACCCCAACGCTTGCGTCGGTCACACCTCCGTCGGGTGCACCCGAGTTGGCCGCACCCGCGTCGGTTGCATCTGCGCCGGCCGCACCCGCGTCAATCACCTCTGCGTCAGTCACCCCTGCCATTTCCGACTTCACGCGCGGATTATCCAAAGAGTCAGTTATAGCCCGCAGTGCCGCCGCGGCCTCCGCAACTATCCGACCGCGGACGTTGACCAAGCCGTCGCGGACCGGTCCCATCTGGAAGAAACGTCTGCGGTACCTTTCCTCATCATCTGGGGCAGGACCATCGGGATCCAATCCCGCTTCCCACCGGCGGCATGCACCGCGGATTTCGTCAGCATGAAGCGGAACGCAGGGAGCGTCACCTGTGTCGTAGTCATCTCCGGTGGCAGCCTGTACTAGGGACCGCTGCGCGTACTCCAGATCTTCCGGATCCCCAACACGTGAGCACTCTACCAACATCGACGAAATCATCCCGGCGCTCTCTGCACCCAGATGCCCCTCTTCCAACCCCCTGGAAACATGTTCCAACACGGGAGGGAGCACCTCACCCAGCATCGACACGCTGTAGCCAACCTGGCGCCCCAACTTCAGTCGACTGCGGGTCTGCCGAGCCGACTCCCCCGTAATGCGCTGCAACAGATCCACCGTATTGCGCGCACCGCTGTTGGCCGCCAGTGAATCCTGCTGCGGCACCTCCTCAGATTCCTGTCGAATCCGGTCCGCCACAATGGTCTGCAGCGCGGACACACGGTTTCCTAGGACGGCCAGTTCACGGCAGCACAACAGGAGGTCCTCACCACTCAGAGTGAGGACCTCCCTGAAGTCCATGTCCAAAACGTCCATACCCCATCATACCAAAAATCGAACACCCGTTCGACGAATTGAGCACACCAGAACTTGTACCCCGCCGAAGAAGAGGCCTGGAAGTCCGCCTCAGGGTCAGGCAGCCAAGGCGCGACCAGACGGGCTATGACGCGACCAAGCACAATCAGGCGCAGCCCGGCGCGCTATGTGTTTTGTCAGCTTTAAGTCGG
>CAZTTD010000035.1:11144-19993 GCA_964616925.1 uncultured Actinomyces sp. | reverse complement strand
GGTGTCTCCTTTTCCTACCCCGACCGCCGCGTCCTCACCGACATTTCCTTCCACGTGTCCGCGGGGGAGCGGATCGGGCTGATCGGGGAGAACGGTTGCGGCAAGTCGACTCTTCTCAAGGTGATTGCGGGGAAACTGACGCCCTCGACCGGAGAAATCGACATGAACTGGGCACCCGGACTGTCCCCGCGCATTGGCATCCTGGACCAGGAGCCGCCGTTTGCGCGGACTCTTTCCGTCGAGGGCGCCCTCGAACAATCCCTCACGCCCGTGCGGCGCGCACTTCGCGATCTGACGGACTTGGGTGAGGCGCTGGCGGACCGGCCGGAGGATGAGGGTTTGCTCGTGGAATATGGTCGCGCCCTCGACGCGGTGGAGCGCATGAACGCGTGGGAGGTGGATGCTCGCGTGGGCGTCGTCCTCGACGGACTTGGTCTGGCCAATATTTCCAAACAGCGCGCGACCTGCACGCTTTCGGGAGGGGAGCGGGCGCGACTGTCGCTGGCGTGCCTGCTGCTGGGTGCGCCGGACGCCCTCGTTCTGGATGAGCCCACGAACCACCTGGACGCGCGCGCCACCTCTTTTCTCACCAGCGTTCTGGTCGCGTGGCGTGGGCCCGTGCTGATGGCCAGTCATGATCGCGCGTTCCTCGACGCCACCGCAACCGGGCTGGTCGACATGGATCCGGCGCCGCTCCCGCACGCGGCTGGTGACGGTCTGGCGCGGGACGGTCGCGGGATTGGCGCTGGTGTTACGCGGTTTGGCGGCACGTACACGGACTACCGGGTGGCGCAAGCGGATGCGCGGCGGAGGTGGGAGGTGCAGTACGAGGGCGAGCAATCCGAGCTTCGCCGCCTGCGGGCTCTCGCCGGGAAGCAGGTGGTGGGTCATGAGGACTGGAAGCCGCGCACGGAAACCAAGGCGGCGCAGAAGTTTTATGCGGACAGGAATGCGAGGGCGGTGTCGCGGCGCGTGAACGATGCGAAGGGGAGGCTGGCCAAGCTGGAGAAGGAGCAGGTCGCGAGGCCGCCTCGAGTGCTGTCGTTTGCGGGGGTGCCGGGGCGTGTCGGGTTGGGCGAGGGCGGTGGCTCTGGCGCCCGGGGGTCCGCTGGTGGCGGCCGCATGGCGACGTCGGGGGTGGATCCGATCGTTGTGGCCACCGATGTGGCCGTGACGGGCAGATTGTCACCGGTTTCGATCAGCGTTGGTGGTGGTGAAAAGTGGCTGATCACGGGTCCTAACGGGTGCGGGAAGTCGACGCTGGTGGGTGTTCTGGCGGGAGACCTGACGCCGAGTTCCGGCACAGTCACGAACCTTGGCGCCCGCGTGGGGGTGCTGAGGCAGGAGTTGGGTTCTGGTTTCGACGTGGGTGTCCGCACCCTTACGGCCGCGGACGTGTATAAGGAGGAGGTCGGCCTCGACGTGGCTGGGCGGGTGCCGCTTGGCGCGTTGGGGTTGGTGGCGGCGCGGGATGTGAATAGGCCATTTCGCGATCTGTCGGTGGGGACGCAGCGGAGGGTGGCGCTTGCGGTGGTGTTGGCGGATCCGCCGGACTTGCTGATTTTGGATGAGCCGACGAACCATTTCTCGCTCTCTCTTGTTGAGGAATTGGAAGCGGCGATAGAGGCGTATGACGGAGCGGTAATAGTGGTGTCCCACGATCGGTGGTTGCGGGAGAAGTGGACGGGGCGTCGTCTGGAGTTGGGATGAGTCGCGCGACGGGTGGTCGGGTTGGGGCTGTGGCTGCTGTGGCTGCTGTGGCTGGCGTGGCCGGTGTGGCTTGCGTGGCTGGTGTGGTTGGCGTGGCTTGCGTGGCTTGCGTGGCTGGTGTGACCAATGGGTCTAACGCGCCTACTGGGTCGTGTGGGGCGTATGTGGCGATTTTTTATGCGTTCGTTATCTATTTCGGATCGAACATTCGTTCGCTTTTTGGTAAAATGAAGTATGGCTGACATCGACATAACCACAGAGCAGGTTCGCTCCCTTGGGGGAGATGACCTGGTCGGGTCGTGCCGTGATGTGGCCCTGGAGATCAACAGATTGCAGGCGTTGCAGGCCTCCATTTCTGCCCAGATTTGGCAGAAGTCTGAGGGGCACAGTGGTGACGACACCTTGACGAAGCGGTACGGATGTCGGAACTCGGTGGAGTTGATTAAGCGTGTGACGGGAGAGTCCGCGCACGTCGTGTCGGCTCGTCTAAAGTTGGGACGTCGCACGGCGGTGCGGGAGTCGTTGGTGGGGGAGCAGCTCCTTCCCACGCAGGAACATGTTGCGCACGCGCTGGAATCTGGGTTCTTGAATATAGACTCGGCCATTCACATTTCCAAGGTGATTGAGAAGAACTCTCGAATGGCTCACCCGGAAGATCTAGACATGGCCGAAAGATGCTTGGTGCAGGCAGCGACTGGCGTTGACTATGACACTGGGGATGCGCCGACAATGGCGTTCCACACGGACGACGTGCGGCGGTTGTGCGTGAAGTGGGATGAGGGGTTGGACCCCGACGGCGTGGCGCCAGATGATGAGGTGCGTCAGCATAGACGCTTCTTGAACATAGGGGCCATCAAGGATGGAATGGCGCGGATCAACGGTACAGTGACTGCGGAGGTAGCGGCTGCATTGTCCGCGATCGCAGACGCGCTGAACAACCCGCGGGCGAAGACGGGGATGGCCGATCTTCGTACGGACACCAGCGCGCCTGACGCTGCGGGGATTGCTGTGCTCGGATCGGAGGTGACCGCTGGGCTGGCCGGGGGAGCTGAGGTAGATGGGGCAGATGACGTCTTGGCGGAGGACGCCCTCGACGGGACTCTCCCGATATGGGATGTGCCGACGGACGGGTCCACCACGGATGTCGGACCTGGTGTCGACGGTCCGGGGCCCGATCCCACTGACGATCGCACGCCCGGGCAGAAGCGACATGACGCACTGGCCTTGGCGCTAAACGTGGCGCTTGCGGATCGCGATCTTCCGGTGCTTCAGGGTGCCAGTGCGACGATCGTGGTGGAGGTGAAGGAAGAGAGCATAGTCCGCAATGGTGATGGAGACGGCTCGGGCGCAGCGTGGCTTATCGATCATGAGGGGGCGCCAACGCCCATTCCGATTCGGTCAGTCCACGGAATGTCCTGCAATGCCAATATTCAGGCGGTGGTGCGGGATAGCCTCGGGAGGATTACCGGCCTCGGTTCTCCCCAGCGGTTGTTTACTCCAAGCCAGCGGCGGGCCATTGCGCTACGCGATGGTGGCTGCGTCATTCCTGGATGTGGAGTACCTGCCGCGTGGTGCGAAGTTCACCATGTGAAGCCGCATTCTCACGGGGGTCCGACGCATACGGATAACGGTGTGTTGTTGTGTCGCTCGCACCACGCCAATATCGAAACCAGCGGGTGGGATATCCAAATGCGGAAGGGAATTCCCTTTGTGAAGCCACCGGGTTGGTTGAACCGGTTGCATCCGGATGATTCCAGGCGGGGATGGTTGAACCATGTAATGGCAGACCAAGCCAGACAGATTGAAGTGAAGTTGGCGCGCCGAAAACGAAAAGGAAAACCGCCGCGCCATGTGGCGTAGCGGTGGTGGTCTGGAATTCAAATCATGGTGCCGAAATCAATCACGGTGCCGAAATATCGGAGCAGCTGGTCCGATCCGTGTACAAATTCATGCACACGCACCGAACCAGCTGTTGTTTGGGTGGCAACTAGTCCCGCCTCCCGTGGTCGTGCGGCCCCGAAGCCGCAGGCCCCAAGACCGCAGGCTCCCAAAAACCCCCACGCCCCAGAAGACGCCTAGAGGTTCTTCTCCTGCAGCCAATCGGAAGCAATCGTGGAAGCAGGCAGTTGCTCATCGACACTTCGGGCGTTCATTGCGACCAGATCCGCCGGGGACATCGCCGCGTTCACCTTGTTGATGACCTCCGCGGCGCCACTGTCCAGTCCAATGCTGGCAACCGGGACCACGTGCGAGGCCAAGAAGAGACCCTTGGTATCCGTCAACACAATCAGATCGTTCGCCGCAATCGCAGGATCGGCGGTGTAAATGTTTGCCAACTGAATGTCGCCATCACTTAGCGCCTTGAGCGTCAACGGCCCACCCGAATCCTCAACCGGAGTGAATCCGACGGTCACTGCGTAGAGCTCCTTCAGCCCCTTCGGCCCGTACGGACGATCCTCCAACTCAGAGTTACCCCCAAGCACCATCGGCTCCGTCACCTCCGCCAAGTCCCCAATGCCCTCCAGATTCCACTGGTCCGCGAACGCCCGGGTCACCGTGTAGGAATCCTGGTCGCTCGCTTCCGCCTGATCTAGGACCTGCAAGCCCTCCGGCGTAGCTTCCACCAGCGCCGTGTAGACGTCCTGTGGCAGGCGCGCCTCCGTCTCCGGATCCCAGTACTGCAGCAGGTTCCCGCTGTACTCAGGGAAGAGGTCGATCTTTCCGTCCTCGATCTCCGGCAAATACACCTCTCGCTGACCAATCCGGAACTGGCGGTCCACCGTGTAGCCCGCGTTCTCAAGGCTCTGAGCGTAGACCTCCGCGATGATCTCATTCGAGTAGTAGTCCTGCGATCCCACCACGATCACCTCGGAGTCGGCATCCGTGGGGGTCGCGTCGCCCGCGGCGCTTTGCCCCGAGCCACTCTGTCCCGATTCACCGGACCCGGATCCGCCAAGCGGGTCGCTGTTCGCGCAACCCGCCAACGCCAATGCACCCGTTAGTGCGAGGGCGCTCATAAAACGTGTTCGTCTAGACATAACTTTTCCTTCTTTCGAGGTCGGAGTTTCGCCCGCCGGAGCCCTCATACACCTAGGGTCCCGGTCTGGCTTGTCGGACGTGCAAACCTCTTGGCCGCAACCTTCTGGGCGTACGCAAGAGAAACTTCTAGGATCAGGGCGAGGGCGACCACCAAAATCGCCGCGCCCAACATCTGTGGATAATCGCGGGTCTTGAGTCCCGCGAACAGGAACCGCCCTAGCCCCACATCTGCTGTGTAGGCGGCCAGGGTAGCGGTCGCGACAACCTGCAGGGTGGCTGCGCGGATACCTCCGATTATGGCTGGGGACGCCAGCGGCAGCTCCACACCAAACACCACCTGAGCTGGGCTCATACCGATGGACTCGGCACCCTGCGCAACCGATGGGCTAATCGCGCGGATTCCCGCGTAAGTCGCGGCCAGGAGCGAGGGGATAGCGAGGACGACCAGCGCAATCAGGGGCGCCTTGATCCCGATTCCGACCATCAGGCCGATTAGGGTTAGCAGGCCGAGGGTCGGAATGGCCCGCGCGGCCCCGGCCAGCGCACCGACGAATCCCGCGCCGCGCCCCGTGTGTCCGATGATGGTTCCCGCCGGAAGCGCGATCACCGATGCGATCAGCACCGCCAGCCCAGTTATCCACAGATGCTGGGCGATGCGAACGCCGATCGAGCCGGCACCCGTCCAGTTCGCCGGATCCGTCAGCCAAGAAAGTGCGTCTGCGAACATATCAGCCGTCCTCGTTCGCGCCGGCTGGCGCAGTTGGGCCGACTTTGACGTCACTGTCGCCTGCGCTACGGGGCCCACGCGCGGTTGCGGGTGTTGGGCGAGGGCGAGCCCACGGAGTCAACATTCGCTCAATCACGATCAGCAAGCCGTCGAACAGGGTTGCCAGCAGCATGGTTGCCAAGATTCCGGTGCTGACCTCCGATGATTCCGCGCTGGAACCCGTCGGTCAGGAGGCTGCCCAGACTGGACACGCCGATTAGGGCGCCGATCGTGACAAGCGCAATCGTTGAGACCGCCACGACCCGAATACCCGACATGAGCATGGGCACCGCAAGCGGTAAGTCGACGCGCCAGAAAACTGAGCGAGGGGAGTTTCCCACCGCAATCGCCGCCTGCCGCACCTGCGGGTCGACGGACGCAAAGGCGTCCTCGGCGGTGCGGACCAGAAGTGCGACTCCATAAATGGTTAAGGCGATGACCATGGTCGCGTTTGAGCGCAACGGCGTCCCAAATATCAACGGAATGACGATAAGCAGCGGAAGCGCGGGAATCGCGTAAAGCAGGGTTGCCACGCTGAGCAGCGGCCTGCCGATCTTAGGGTTGCGGAATGCGAACCGCCCGATGGGGACCGCAATCACCACGGTGGCCAGCACCGCGGGGAGGGCCAAGAGCAGGTGGTCCGCAGTTAGGCTCACCACCTGAGGCCAGTTCGCAAGCAGCCAGGTCATTCGTGCAGGACTCCAGCGCGGTGGTTGTTTTGGTCTGTGGCGTCTGCGCGGTGGCGGTCGCCGCCGAGGACTCCCACCGGGCGCCCCTCGCCGTTCAAAACCACCGTTTCGCCGCCAACAGTGGCCGTGTGCAGCCGCCGTTCCGCGCGGTCGGCCCCGATGAAGTCGCGGACGAAGTCGTTTGCGGGGACCGCCATGATCTCCTGCGGGGTGCCTTTTTGGGCGATCAGCCCGCCCTCGGCCATCACCACGACCTCGTCCCCCAACCGAAACGCCTCCTCCACGTCGTGCGTGACGAACAGGATTGTCTTGCCAAGATCTTTCTGGAGCCGGTGCAGCTCCTCTTGCAGCCCCCGGCGCACGATGGGGTCGACGGCGCCAAACGGCTCATCCATCAGCAGAATGTTCGGGTCGGACGCCAACGCCCTCGCCACTCCCACCCTCTGCTGCTGGCCGCCTGACAGTTCGGAAGGGTAGCGCGTGCCAAGTGCGGGGTCCAGACCCACCCGTTCCAGCAGGGCGAGGGCGTCCGTGCGTGCCTGGCGCCGGGGCGTCCCGTTCAAAACGGGGACCGTTGCCACATTGTCGGCGACGGTGCGGTGCGGGAGGAGCCCGCCGCTTTGCAGCACGTAGCCGATGGAGCGGCGAAGCTGAACTGGGTCGCGCTGCTGCACGTCCTCCTCGTCAATCAGGACGCGGCCGCCGGTCGGATCAACCATCCGGTTGACCATGCGCAGAAGCGTGGTTTTGCCGCTGCCGGAGGAGCCAACCAACACGACGCTTTGGTGCGAGGGGATGATCAGCGAGAAGTCCTTCACCGCATGCGTGCCGCCCGGGTAGGTCTTTGATACTGACTCAAACTCGATCATCGTTCTCCTCCCGGGTAGTAGGGCGCCGGATGTTGGAACCGGGTGCCAGGTCCGGGCGCCAGGTCCGGGTGCCAGAACCGGATGTCTGGTCCGGATGTTTCGTCCGGTGCTAGGTTCCGACGTTAGATCAGTCTACACATCGAATCGATGTATATCGTTTCGATGTATACGATGATACTCATGATTCAGACGATGATCTTGGGCTTCCTGGCGGAAGGTCCGCTGCATGGGTATGAGCTGCGCCGCAAGATGTCGCAGCTGCACGGCTATGCGCGTCCCATCAGTGATGGGACGATCTACCCGGCGATCAATCGGCTCATCAAGTCGGGTGCCATAGCGGAGGTGCGGGACGAACAGCTACTTTCAGGGGCGCTTGCGGGCGTCGGGGAGAACGCGGCGCGCGCAGAACGCGAGGAGACGGTGCGTGAGGCTGGGGTCCGGGGGAACGAAACGACAGACTCAGCAACGGACCAGTTGCGCGCCGCAACCCGCGGCCCACGGAACCCCAGGGCACCCCGACGCAGAACCCTAGAACTGACTGATGCCGGCAGAGAGAGGCTTGTCGACCGGCTGGAAAACGCCTGCGGGCATGACATTACGGACCCGGGAAGGTTCTTTGTTGTGCTGGCGTTCCTTTCTCTTGTGCCGGACAAGGGGAAGAGGGATGACGTGCTCCGGAGGCGCCTTGAGTATCTGGAGACTCCAGTCAGTTTCTTTTCGGACGGGTCACACCCGCTTAAGTCGGCCGAAATAGGCGACCCCTACCGTAGGGGCATCCTGGTTTCCGCGATTGCGTCCAACCGCGCGGAAAGGGCGTGGCTGCGTGAGCAGCTTGGCCTACCGCCGGCCTCACTTCCGAATGGTTATCCCGACTAAGAGAGGAATCCCTATGGCTTCTACGATGAGGGCGGCCGTCCTCGACGCGCCCGGTCTCGTCACCAACTTTCGCGTGACGGATCTGCCGATCCCAGTGCCGCAACCCGGTTGGGTGAGGGTGAAGGTGAAGGCGTTTGGTCTGAATCGCTCGGAGCTACTTACGCGCCAAGGCCACTCCGGGGACGCCGTGACGTTCCCGCGGGTGCTGGGGATTGAGGCCACCGGCGTGGTGGATGAGGATCCAAGCGGCACCTTCGAAGTCGGTCAGAAGGTCATGACCATGATGGGCGGCATGATCCGCGGCGGCACGTCTTACGTCGGTATGGCGGCGGCTATCTTGGCGAAACGCTTGGGGATGACGGTCTTTTCAACGACGCGTAGCCCCGAAAAGTCGGACGCCCTCGAACGTATCGGCGTGGACCACGTGATTGTGGACGAGGGCGCAGTGGCGCGAAGCGTGCGCGCGATTCTGCCGGAGGGTGTCAACGGTGCCATCGAGCTGGTTGGCACGCCCACCCTGCGCGACACGCTACGGGCTGTGCGCGTGCACGGCGTCGTGTGCTTCACCGGGATGCTCTCCGGGCAGTGGATTGTGAAGGATTTTTACCCGATTGACAGCATCTACGCCCTCGACCAGATTCGTGACGCGCACCTGCGGATGGAATCCGGCGCGGCCGCGGGAAAGATAGTGGTGGTGAACGAGGGCGAGGGAAGGTAGAGCATGGCGGAACAAAACGGGCAACCAGGGGCGCCGGTTTTTTAGCGCGTAGGAGGCGCCGCGCTCTGCCTGCGGACTAGGGGGGCGTAGATAGAACGCGGCGCCAAGTGTGTGCGGTGCTTCTAGGCCTTATCGCGCTGCGCCGCCGGATCTTCGGACTGCGCCGCCGGATCTTCGGACTG
>CAZTTD010000035.1:2075-11044 GCA_964616925.1 uncultured Actinomyces sp. | reverse complement strand
CCTTATCGCGCTGCGCCGCCGGATCTTCGGACTGCGCCGCCGGATCTTCGGACTGCGCCGCCGGATCTTCGGACTGTACCGTGGCGTCTTCGGGCCGCACCGAGACGGCTTCTTCCTTCGGGTTGCCGATGTCACGGAGGACCTCGCGGATTCCGCGGTCGCTGATTTCCTTCTTCGCGGCCCTGTAAAGCTCCCTGAACTGTGGGTTTGTGCCCAGGTTTCCGAAGATTTGGGGGAGGGCCAGCAGCGCGTCCTCGTCCCCATCCAGACTGGCCTGCGCGGCCGCGATTAGGGCGTCTGCCCGCTGGTCCTCGATCGCATATTTCCCTTGCGCCACGCCCTCCAGCCACAACGCCCACGCCGCCACGACCAGCGCCCCTACGTTTGCAGACCTTCCCGCAGCCAGGTTCTGCGCGATCACGGGCACCACGAACTTCGGCAACTTATCGGACGTGCCCAACACCTGGCGAGCCAACGTGTCCTCCACGGCCTTTGAGGAAAAGCGGGAGATCAAGGAGTCCTCATACGCGTCTAAGTCAACGCCGGGTACAGGATCCAGCGTGGGTCGGGCTTCGGTCAGCCATGCACGGACGAGGGCGACGATGTCATCGTCGCGACATGCGTCGTGCACCCATTCCAAGCCGGCTAGGACGCCCGCGTAGCTCATCACCTGGTGGGAGGCGTTGAGGAGACGCAGCTTCATTTGCTCGTACGGGACCACGTCAGCGACCGGTTGCGCGCCCACGGATGCCCAGTCGGGGGAGCCGTACGGGAAATCGTCCTCGACCACCCACTGAAGGTAAGACTCTGCACGCACCGGCCACGCGTCGTCAACGCCGAACGTTTCGGAGATCTCCGTGATTAGTTCGCGCGGCGTGGCGGGCGTGATGCGGTCCACCATGGAACTGGGGGTCGCGACGTTTTCACTGACCCAGTCAAGAAGCTCCGGGTGGCGCGCATCAACCATCGCAGACAGGACCTTCCGGGTGACCTGCCCGTTATGTTGAATGTTGTCGCATGAAAGCACAGTGAACGCGGGGATGCCACGGTCGTGACGCAGTTTAAGGGCGTCGGCAATAAGGCCGAATGCGCTGGTGGCCGGGTTATTTGGGTTCAAATCGGAAAGGGTGAGTCGGTCAGAAGGCATGAACTCACCCGTCGCGTCGTCAATGCCGTAGCCACCTTCCGTGATCGTGAGGGACACGATACGTACCTCAAGATGAGCCAGAGCCTCCAGGACGGCGTTGTATGAGTCCGGCGCATGCAGGAAGTCGACAATGGAGCCGATCACCCGTGTTTCACTGCCGCCCTTGGGGTCCACCGTCGTCAGTGTGTACATGCCATCTTGGGGTTGGAGGGCATCACGCATCGCGACGTCAGCATCGCGCACCCCCACGCCCAAGATTCCCCAGGTTGGATCGGATTCGAGGACGCGGTCCACGTAAACGGCCTCATGCGCCCTGTGGAAACCGCCCACACCGAAGTGGACGATACCTATACTCACGTCGCTCCGGTCGTAGCCGGGAAGGATTAGCGTTGGCTCGGCGCTGGCGGCCGCGGCGGCTGGGGCACTGTCCGCGCCAGCCCCGGCTGAGGCACTAGGGGCTACCGTACCAGCGGGGCCGCTTGGCACACCCGGACCGGCTGGGTCGCCCTCGCCCTTCTTCGGGTTCGCAAGTTCCGAAACGTACGCGTTTGACAGTCGGGTCATGAGGGTTCTCCATCTCCTGCAGCAAGGGACTTGATGATGCGGGATGAGCGGATTTGGAGGAAGATCTCGATTGCGAAGTACAGGAAAGAGGACCACAGTGCGATCGTGTAGAACTGTTCGCGGTGAACTAGGTATGTGTAGAGGTCCGGGCTGAGGAACGCGGTTTGGATCGCAAGGAACATCATTAGGAGCAGCAACGCGATCGCGATCCACTTCAGTACGCGGGTGAGGACCGTGGTGTCCTTGAACGCGCTTACGTCTTGTGTGTCCGAAAGGTACTGGTGGTACTCCTCGATCCTCTGTTGGTAGGCGTCTTCCTTTGCCTGCGCTTCAGGGTAGGAATCTTTCGCGCCGCCTCTGCCGGCCAGAATCGTGTAGGCAGTGACAGCCAGCGCCCATGTCGGCAGGAACACGTAAACAAAAGGCATCGCGTCCAAGAACACCAAGGTGAAGGAGAAGATGAGGCAGATGGCCCACGTGATCAAGGCAGGGACGTTCTGTTTGGCGCCACTGAAGCTCATCCAGAACTTCGTGTAGCCAAGACGCTTGAAGATGTGGTGCTCCGCGAAGACGATCCCGCCAATGGGTACCAAGATGATGCCTGCATATGTCAAGAGCGGCAGAATATTGCGGAATACGAAGGGGAAACAGGAGGTCACGATGACTACGATTCCGACCAGGAACGTCGCCTTTGCGCGTGACAACTGCGGGAAGACTGCCTGTGCGGCAAGTCCGGCGCGATAGAGATTGGGATTTGCGGTGGTCCATCCAGCGATGACGACGCACAAGAATCCCGCGCCGCCCAGCGCATACCACGCGACATCTCCCGGGTCGACGACGGCGATGGATGTTACGAGGACGGTGGCTGTCGCAGCGCCCATGATGCCCGCAGAGATCCACGCGACGTAGTGGCCAAAAAGCATGCCCGTGGCGGTAGCAAGTCCGGCTGAGGACTTGCGAGCGTACCGAAGCATCGCCATGTCTATCAGTCCCATGTGGGAGAACGTATTTGCAGCCCACGCAAAGCCAATAACCTCAATAAGGCCGATCCCAGGCTCACCATTGGCATTAACTCCGGTGAACGCAGAGACGGTTCCTATATCGAGGAACTCAGAGAAGCTATGGAGTTGAGTCATGCCCGTGGTTGATTCAGTTAGTGCGGGCAGCAGGATCAGACCTCCCGCTGTGAACATGACCATCAGCCACGGGCCAGCGACGCCTGCAAATCGTGCAAGGATGTCAAATCCGTAGACCGCCACGATCACGGCAATGAGGCTGAAAACGACACAGATGATCACGAAAGTGACGCTGGTGGGATACGCCTGCGTCTGCGCAGGAACATTCACGATGCGCCGGATTGCGGTTGCTGAAACCGTGATCATGGCGGCCGAAATGACCGCGAAGATTATCGCGTTCGCCAGGTTGTACAGCTTCGAGAACAGGTCACCCGTTATCTTCTGCAAGTACGTGTAGAGGCTGAGCCTAGCCTGTGTTGCGACCGGTGCGGTGACCAGCCAGAACGTCAACGTAGCCAAGAGGTTGCCGATGATCAACCCGATGAGAATGTTTTTGAAGCTGGCACCCAGCGCGACAAAGGTGGCGCCGATGACAAACTCTGTGGCTGCAACGTGTTCACCGGCGTAGAGCCCCAGGAAGTGTCCTGCGCCCTTCCGTTCATGCGGTGGTACTGGTAGTTGCTCTGGATCCAGTGCGGCAAGATCACTGAATTTGTCTGTCCCCGAAGTTGTCGTGCTCATCGGTTCTCCTCCTGCATGAAGCGGATCTGGCCGCTCATCTGCTCGGTCATCCACTGGGAGTTCTTTAGGGCCTCATCGACCGTGACTTTGCCCGTCAGAATTTGTGCGATTTGATTGCCGGTAGCGGAGCCCACGCTCTGAAATTCCGCCACGTCCACGTACTGAATGCCCACGTACGGAACTGGTTCAACGGTGGGTTCTGTCGGGTTTGCCTCCCGGATGGAGCGCTCCGTCAGTTCCGCGTATGGTGCCGCCGCCAAATACTCTTCGTTTTCGTATAGTGATTGGCGCGTGCCCGGCGGTATCGCACCCCAGCCGTATTCTTTGGCGACCAGTTCCTTGTAGTTTTCCGAGGTCGCCCACGCCACAAACTCCTGCGCCAACTCCGCGTTCGCCGCCGTTGTTGGGACTGCCAGGGACCAGACCCACAGCCAGTCGCTGTTCTTGGAGAGTCCTGTTCCGGGGGCGAGGGCGAAGCCAACAGAGTCCTTCACCGCAGAATCATCCGCAACCAAGGATGATCCCGCCGCGGTCGCGTCAACCCAGATCGCGCACTTCCCGTCGCGGAAGCGCTCCAGATTTTCGTTATATCCGTCCTCGACCGAATCCGGATCCGCGTACTTGGCCAACTCCGCGTACATCGAAACCGCCTGATTCCACGGCTCTGTGTCCAGTTGCGGGACCCAGTCCATGTCGAACCAGCGGCCCCCGTAGGAGTTCGCCATTGAGGTGACGAGGGCGACGTTTTCACCCCAGCCGGCCTTCGCACGCTGGCACATCCCCATTACCCCGCCATCTGGGTCATGCAGTTCCGAGGCCGCGGAGAGAATGAGGTCCCACGTGGGCTGCTCCGGCATTTCTAGGCCGGCGTCCTCGAACAAATCCGCCCGGTACATGGTGAGGGAGGACTCTCCGTAGAACGGGGCGGCGTACATGGCGTCCTCGAATGTAAGGGCTTCACGCACCGTGGGGAAAATGTCCTCCGGATTGGCAACCACGTCCTGCATGGGGGAGAGCCAATCTTTTGCTGCCCACAGCCGCGCCTCATAACTGCCCACGCTGATGACGTCGTACCTGCCGGTGGGCCGCACTTCAATGTTGACGCCTTGGGCTGCCCCGAACTGACCCGCGGTGGTCGCAACGTCCGTTGTCACGCGCTGGCGCAGTTCCCCTTCGGGCAGGAGGTCAAACTCCACGTTCCAACCCGGATGTTCCGCCGTGAACTGGTCCGCCAAGTCTGCGAGTCGCTGCATATCCGCGTTATCAACCGCAGCGACCCGCAGAACCTGGTCCGCCGCAGCCGGGGAAGGGGTCACGCACGCGGAAAGTAGCAGGGCGCCGGTGACGCCCAGCGCTACGGCGCCCGTGATTCGGGGAAGCCTGTATCGCGTTCGCTGCGCCCTTCTTGTTGGCCAGTGGCCCTCCGTCCGCCAAGCGTGCTTCGTTCGCTGGGCACCCTTCGTTCGCTGCGCACGCTTCGTTCGCTGAGGGTCTTCTATTGGTCGGTGGTCCTCCGTTTGCGTTACTTCGCCTGGCACTGGCCCACCTGTGTTCGCCACCCAAGAGCCAGTTGCGGGTGTCCCTGCCCTGGAGCCCCGCTTCAAATGCACCGTTCCGTTCGCCACGTCGCGCTCGTTCCTGCCGTCGGTTTCAGGCTTGGCTCAAACACCCACAAGCCGCGTTGTCGCTCATATGAGTTTTTGATCCTGCTCATATGAGTATTGCCACGGCGCGGTACGATGTCAAGCGGATATCAAGGCGATATCAAATTGATGTCGGGCAAGTTTTGGGTGGGGTAGTGATGGATGTTCCGGGCGCGGAGTCAGTCGACGTTGAGACCCACCTGGCTGCCACCGTGGCCCGCCTCTACTATCTGGATGATGAGAGCAAGACAGATATAGGAAGGTCCCTGGGGCTCAGCCGGTTCAAGGTCGCTCGGCTACTTGTTATGGCGCGGGAGCAGGGGCTGGTAAAGATTGAGGTTGTGGATCCGCCGTCCGCCCTCGACCCCGTAGCAAGCCGGATCAAGGAGCTCTACGGCCTTCGTGAATGTGTCGTGGTGCGTGGTGGGGACACCGGCCAGGATTCCGCAAAGCATGTTGGTGAGGCCGGCGGCAGGCTCCTACAGCGGGTGGTGCGCGACGGAGATGTCCTAGGTTTGCCGTGGTCACGCGCGGTTCACTACGCGATGGGGCAGATTGATAGCCTGCCCCAGATAGAGGTCGTCCAACTTTGCGGGTCCCTTATTTTGCCCGGTGATGAGACACCGTATGACGTGGTGAGACGGGCGGGTGCGCTAACCGAGGGGAGCGCTCTTTACTATCAGGCGCCAATGATTATGGCGTCAGCCGATGGTGCGCAGGCTGTCCGTGAGCAGAGTGACGTCGCGCGGGCATTTCGCCAAATCCCGGATGTGACGGTTGCGTTGTGCAGTATCGGGGCGTGGGCACCGGGGTCTTCCTCTATTTACGACGTCCTGTCTATCGAGGACCAGGCGGGGGCAGAGCAAGCCGGCGCAGTCGGGGAGATGATGGGTATTCTTTTTGGCGAGGGCGGAACTCCCTTGGTCACCACGCTTACGGAACGCATTGTTGGGATAACCGGTGCGCAGGTACAGGAGGTGCCCGCGGTCATCGCCATGTCCAGAGGTTCACAACGCGCGGAGGCAGTGAGAGCCGCGCTTGAAGGCGGCCTCGTCACCCACTTGGTCGTTGATGATGCGCTGGCGGAGGCCTTGCTTCCTCAGGTTCTTTAGGACCAGAGCTCGGGAAACGGAATGCCCAGCGTCACTAGGCATTCGCGCAGCCCAAACATCGAAAGCCCCAGCATCGCGGTTGAGCGCAGGAATGAGATTCGGCAGCGACGAGGGAGACCTGCTCCCACTCCGCTTCGTTCCACGCGCCTATTCAGCGACCTCAAAGCGGCTTTCAAACGCTAGATCGTCGTTGTCACTTAAGATCGCCGTTGTCGCATAGCTATAGCGGCGATCTAGGACGTGAATCCCTCTAGGTGGCCACATGACCCAACCGCACGGCAGATTCTCGATCCTCACAGGAGGCGCCGCCGCGGCTGGGCAGCTAGGACGATAACGGCGGTCTAATGAGCACGCGAACGGAGTCTGGACCAAGTCGGGACCAATCCTGGACCAGTCCTGGACCAGTTTCGGGCCAATCCTGGACCAGTTTCGGGCCAAACCCAAGCCAAGAGCTGACCCGCAAGGGCCCGGGCCAGCGAGGGCCAGCAGAAGCCTGCAAAGCCTAGTTGGCAACCGGATCAGAGCCGTCGGCCGGTGCTGCGCTGCAATAAACAGGAAAACTACGAGTTTTCCCGCAGTTGTAAGTCTGGCTGCTTGTGAAGGGGTCGCAGGGCAGGCAGGAAAACTCACAACACCCACACAGGAAAACGGACAACAACCAGGAAAACAACCACTGTTTTGAAGCAACACACAGCCTCATCCACAACAAACAGGACCGCTTGAAGCCGCGAGGTTGCAGCAAACAGGAAGGCAAACGGGAAGAAACGCGCTTCGCTTTCACGTTGATTGGCGCATATCGCCGAGTTGGCTCTGTCGGTATTGAGTTGGTTCTTGATGGGCCGAGATGGTTCTGTCGGTATCAAGGTGGTTGTTGATGGCCCAAGATGGCATAGCCATCTTGGATGTTCCAGTGCCATCTTGGCGATTTCTGCGCTCGGCATACCTGCCGTGACACTTAGTTTGCCATCCTCCACGGGTGAAGATACGACTGGGGGCGAATCCCTGACATCGACACGATCACCTCCGCGGACACCGTGTTTGACCTACCGACGGCTAACGTTGTGCCCAATTTGCGACGTTGTGCCCGCCGTCGAACGTTGTGCCCGAATCAGGGCCGGTTTGCGAACGTTGTGCCCGTTTTGCAACGATGTGCCCGCCGTCGAACGTTGTGCCTGGGAACAACGTTCGTTTCCTGCCACATCGTTAGCTGGACATTCCTCCCAGGGCATTTTGCGAACGTTGTGCCCAAATCAGGGTCGGTTTGCGAACGTTGTGCCCGTTTTGCAACGTTGTGCCCAAATCAGGGTTGGTTTGCGATGTGCCGCGGCAGTGGGCGAAGCCCCCGCCCATGGCGAAGACCTCACCCATGGCGCAGCCCCCCGACCGCGGCACGCATCCGGCCGCGGCACGCACCCGACCGACCGCGGCACGCACCCGACCGACCGCGGAACACGCAGCCCCCGGCCCCGGCACAGCCCTACGCCCTTTCGCGGGTGCGACGTACCGCTTTCACGATTTCCTCGAACACCAAAACCGCCACGCCCGCACCGATCGCGACTCCCCAGTGGAGAAGATCTAGCGGCGCAGTCCCAAACGCACCCTGCAACACCGGTACCTGAACAACCAGGATCTGCCCCACGATCACCAGCGCAAAGGAGATCCACAGCCAGCGGTTCGTGAAGAGGTGCGTGAAGGCACTTGCAGTGTCGGCGCGACTGTTCAACGCGTTAAACAACTGCATAAAGACAAGGGCCGTGAACACCGTCGTCCTCGCCACCACCAATTCCGAACCCGACGGCGCCAGATGCTCCAGACCTCCCACCAACCCACCGGGCAGCATCAAGTCATACACCAGCAAACTGATGATCCCCATCACCAAGCCGACCCCGATGATCCTTGACCACATGTGCCGGTCAATTATGTTCGCATCGAACCTGCGCGGCGCCCGCTTCATCACGTCGTCGATCTGCGAATCCACGCCCATCGCCAGCGCGGGCCCGGAGTCCGTCACCAGGTTGATCCACAAAATCTGCGTCGCCAGCAGCGGAACCACCGTCGCGCCCGGGTTCGACGGATCCGACAGTCCAATGAAACCCGCCAGCACGACACCGAGGAACACCGTCGCGACCTCGCCCATATTCGAGCTCAACAAGTACCTTATGAACTTCTTTATATTGTCGTAAATGATGCGCCCCTGCTGCACGGCGGTCACGATGGTTGCGTAGTTGTCGTCGCCAAGGATCATGTCGGCCGCCTCCTTCGTCACCTCCGTCCCCGTAATGCCCATCGCAATGCCAATATTGGCGCGCTTCAGCGCCGGCGCGTCGTTCACGCCATCCCCGGTCATCGACACGATCTGCTGCTGCGACTGCAGGGTCTCTATGATGCGGAGTTTGTCCTCCGGCGATACGCGAGCGAACACCGACGTCCTCGCCACCGCCTCTTCCCAACCTTTTTGGTCGAGGGCGTCCAGGTCTGCCCCGGTCAGCGCCACCGCGTCCTGCCCGGGCACAATGCCCAGGTCAGACGCTATTTTCGAGGCCGTCACCGGATGGTCTCCCGTGATCATGATTGTCCGTATGCCCGCTCGGTGCGCCTCTTTTATGGCGAGGGCGGCCTCCTCCCGCGGCGGGTCAATGATGCCGACGAAGCCGATCCAGACGAGGTCGTGCTCGGAGGACTCGTCGAATGTCCCACCGCCCTCGTCCGTCTCATCCGTCTCATCCGCGGGACGCCACGCCAGCCC
>CAZTTD010000035.1:0-1975 GCA_964616925.1 uncultured Actinomyces sp. | reverse complement strand
TCCCACCGCCCTCGTCCGTCTCATCCGTCTCATCCGCGGGACGCCACGCCAGCCCGAGCGTCCGATACCCCTGCGCCGACAGATCCACGATGCGCGCGGAGATCGCCTCTCGAAGGGCGGGCGTCAGCGGCCGAGTATCCTCCCCGACCTGCTCCGCCACGCACCTTTCCAACAGGACGTCGGGCGCGCCTTTCGTGAGGACGAGCGGCTGACCCCGCCACTTCACCAACACGGACATGAGTTTCCGGTCGGAGTCGAAGGGGACCTCAGCGAGGCGTTCCATTGGGTAGACGGCGCCGGCGCCTCGCTCCAGTTTCCGCGCCGCGACTAGGAACGCCGCCTCAGTTGGGTCTCCTTGGATTTGCCACTGGCCGTCGGTTTCGGAAAGCCCCGCGTTGTTAGCGGTGGTCCCAACGGACGCGAGCAAGCGGACCTCCGCCAACAGGTCGCCCGCGCCCGCGTGACCGGCGGAAGCCCCCGCGTTGCCAGCCAACCCGCCGGCGTACGCGTCGCCCTCGCCCGTCCCACGCGCTTGCGGGCTGACAGGACCGCCCGCGTCCGCGCCGGCCTCGCCCTCGCCCTCGCCCGTAACCCGCACCAGCGCGTCGCCCGCGGGATCGTAACCGGTGCCGGTCAGTTCAACTCGCCCCGACGCGGTCACAATCTGGCCCAGCGTCATCTCATTCTTGGTCAGCGTCCCCGTTTTGTCGGAGCAAATCACGCTGACCGCCCCCAGCGTCTCCACCGAGTACAGATCCTTCATCACCGCATTCCGCCGCGCCAAAGTCTGCACGCCGATCGCCAGGACCAGCGAGAGAATCGCCGGCAACCCCTCCGGCACCGCCGCTACCGCCAGGGAGACGCCCATGAGGAGGATGTCGACGGCTTCGCCCGCAGAGTGAACACCGTTGATCAGCGCCAACGCCGCCATCACCACCACCGCGATCATGATGACCAGCAGCCCCAGCATCTTGGAGATCTTCGCGATCTCCTGCTGTAGGGGCGAGGGCGTTTCCTTCGTTTCGTCAAGCAGTGTCGCGATGCGGCCCATCTCGGTTTGCATGCCGGTGGACGTGATGATCGCGCGCCCAACTCCGCGAGCCACGGCCGTCCCCTTGTAGACCATGTTCTTCCGGTCGCCCAACTGCGCCGGGCCGGAAAGCGGGGCGGGATCCTTCGTCACGGCCTCCGATTCCCCCGTGAGGGCGGACTCTTGGACGCGTAGGGACGAGGACGAAATGAGCCGCGCATCCGCCCCCACCGCGTCGCCCTCCGACAACACCAAAATATCCCCGGGCACTAGGTCTGCCGAGGCAACGTCAACCAGTTGACCCCCGCGCAGAACCATGGAGTGGGCCGCGGTCATGTCGGCTAGGGCGGCCACCGCGTCCTCGGCCTTATTCTCTTGAACGAACCCGATCACCGCGTTCGCGATGACGATCAGTGCGATGACCAGCGCGTCTATCGGCACCCCGGACGCGCCTTCCAAGAACCATGCGAGCGTCGAGATCACAATCGCCACCAACAGCAAGTACACCAGCGGGTCGGCAAACTGCGCCAGGAATCGTCTCCACGCGGGCACCTTTTCCTTGCCGACCAGGGTGTTGGGCCCGTAGTGCGCCAACCTGCGCCCTGCCTCCTCTTTCGAAAGCCCGACCTCCACGTCAACGTCCAGGTCGGCGGCGACTTCCTGCCAGGGGAGGGCCCAGGAGTCGGCTGGCGCAGCTGCACCCGCACCCGCACCCGCGCCCGAGTGGGCCGCATTTGCCTCCGCGCCCGCGTGGGCCGTGGAGTTGTCCGGCACTCCACTTTCGTCCGTATGCGCTCGCGGCGCCCGCCCATCCACCTGGTTTGTTGGCTTTTCCTGGGTCATCAGAACCTCCCGCGCACGCCGTTTCCCCGATGGACCAAGCGTTGGTTGATTATACGGGCGAGGGCACCACGGCCAGCGCGCCCGCACGCGCGTGGTCAAGTC
>CAZTTD010000034.1:0-20741 GCA_964616925.1 uncultured Actinomyces sp. | reverse complement strand
ACAACACACAGGAACACTCGCAACATCCAGGAAAACAATCACTGTTTTGAAACAACAAACAGTCTCATTCACAACAAACGGGACAACTAGGACCCTTGGGTTGGGACGAAGGAGCAAGAGGCAATTGGGAGCAGCACCATACACCTGTGTCGGCTGCAAACAGCACCACCCACAGCCCATTTCGTTGAGCGCCTCTTAACAAATGCGCCGCTCAGATCACCCGCACTCAAGAGCCCGCTACAGGGTTGAGCAGAGTATCGAAGGTTGTGGCGAACTATCGAACGATATCCCCGGGCACAAGCATCGATAATCTGCCACAACCTTCGATAGAGCCCCAGCATCACGGCTGGCCAATGCCTCATCGCCAACGGCGCGCGACTAACTGGTGGGATGGCCTTGGAAGTCTTCTTGGGGGTGCATATATCAACGCCGAAATGACGTGGCACGGATCAAGTTGGCTCCGGATGGGTCGAGATGGCACGGCACGGATCAAGTTGGCTCTGGATAGGTCGAGATGGCATAGCCATCTTGGGGGTTGGCATGCCATCTTGACTACTTCTGTGGTTGTCCGTTTGCTGCATACGGTGGGATGGGCACAGTTTGCAACCAACTAAGCAAGCGACGGACCAACTGGCTTCATCCACAGCCCGTTTTGGGAAGAGGCATCGAACGGCGCAATCCACAGCCTTTTGTGAGGCGCCATCAAACACTTGCGGGGAGGACCAAAAGGTTCCTCCCCGCAAGTGTTTCCCCACTAGGTGACGCCAAGTGGCATCGGCTATGAGAGTGCTGCTGCCACAGCCACCGTCAGGGCCGTCTGGAACTTCGTCTCCCGCTCTTCAGCCGTCATGTCGGATGATCCGTCAAATACGTGATCGGAGACCGTTAGGACTGTGAGGGCCTCCTTGGAGAATTCTGCTGCAGTGGCGAACAGTGAGGCCGCCTCCATCTCCACGCCCAGGACACCGTAGGCCGCAAGCGCGTCCATCTGGCCGGGAACCACCCTGTAGAAGTGGTCGCGGGAGACGATGGGGCCAACGTGTACGGTCTCACCCTCCGGAACTGCGTCATAGGCAGCCTTCGCCAAGTTGAATGAAGCCATTGCGGCGTAGTAAATCTCCGGGATGCGCGACTGGTTGAAGTTGGAGTCCGTGTGTGCACCAATACCGATGACGGTGTCGCCGACGTGGACGTTGCTTGCGATGCCGCCGCAGGTCCCGATGCGAATGATGCGCTCCACATCAAAGAACTTGAACAACTCAGTCGCATACAGAGCAATGGATGGCTGGCCCATTCCAGATCCCATGACGGATAGGGGGCGGCCGTCAACTTCGCCTGTGTATGCAAGCATGCCGCGCACGTTGTTCACTTGGCGCGGTTCGTCAAACAGAAGTTCGGCAATGCGCTTGGCGCGCAGGGGGTCACCGGGCATAAGGACAGCGGGTGCAAAGTCGCCGCGTTCGGCGCTGATATGGGGTGTTGACATACTTTCCTCCATTGGAAATCGAGCGGTACAGGCAAATCTGTACGCGACATTATAGTCGCTACCTTACCGCGGCCACCTCCGGGGTGCCCCGCCAACTACATTTGGGGTGCAGGGTAGATTTGGGTGCATGAGTGAGAACCGGGACACAGACCCTCTGTCCACCAACTGGAAGTTGGTGGCATTTGACTTGGACGACACCTTGGCTCCGTCGAAATCGGAGTTGCCGGAGGAGTCGGCACGGGCCCTGCGCGCCCTACTTGACGTCACCCAGGTGGCTGTCATATCCGGAGGTGCATTTCCGCAGTTTCAGCTGCAGCTGCTAGGCAACCTCAACGCTTCGCCGGAACAGCTGGCCAACCTGCACCTGATGCCCACGTGCGGCACACGCTATCTGCGGTTTGAAGACGGGCAGATGGTTGAGGTTTACGACCACCCGCTCTCTGAGGCGGAGCTGGAAAAGGCCAGCACCGCGCTTCAGGAGTGTGCCGAAGAATTGGGGCTGTGGGAAGAGAATCCCTGGGGCGACATCATTGAGAATCGCCATTCACAGGTAACCTTTTCCGCGTTGGGACAGGACGCGCCTTTAGAACTAAAGCGGGCGTGGGATCCAACCGGAAAGAAGAGGGCAGCGCTGGCAGAGGCGGTCGCGAAACGGTTGCCCGAACTTGAGGTCCGCTCCGGGGGTGCGACATCCGTTGACATAACGGCGCGTGGCATTGATAAAGCGTACGGCATGGACGCCCTCGTTCGCCAAACGGGGATCGCCAAGGAGGACATGTTGTTCATGGGGGACCGTCTTGACGAGGGCGGAAATGACTACCCGGTCCGCGCCGCTGGATGGCCCACGTACGCCGTTGAGTCATGGCAGCACACGGCCGGAGTGGTCACCGATGTCGCGGCGAACCTCAGCGAACAGGAGTAGTTAGCGCGGGAACTCCCCGCGTTTTACCATCGGCCTTGGCGAACGCCAGCGACGTGCCATGAGCATGCGGGAATAGGTGTAGAACCAGGTGCCGCGCGGGATGGCGTCCCCGGGGTACCGCCTGGCCAGCTTCTTCTTGATCTTGCCCCACACAATGAACGACTCAATCAGTGAGGCGGCCAGAAGCCCGTAGAACAGGACCGTGAGTCCCACGATCATGTATTCGGCAGCCGCGCCTGGTAGATCTACGAAGGAGAAGATCAGCATTCCGCCAAGGAAGAGCAGCATGGCTGGCAGAAGGAACTCCGCCAGCGACCACCGCGCGTCCACGTAGTTGCGAATGTACCTGCGCACGCGGCCCTTGTCGCGCAGTGGCAGGTAGCGTTCGTCGCCGGTCTCCAGCGCGACCCGCTCCCTCTCATACGCCTCAGCACGCTTCTGCTTGGCCTGTTGCTTCGCAAGCTTGCGGTCGGTCGGCACCAGTGGGCGCGTCCGCGCGGCCTCCGCTTCCTTGCGGGACCGTGTGGGTCGTCCTTTACCGGGCGTCTTTGCGGCACTAGGGCTCTCTTCTTGGCTCATCACGGATCTAGGCTAATGGACGTAAGCCTCCAAACCCAACTGGGCGCTCGGCACAGTGCAGAAACGTTTTGCGGTCGAGGGCGTAATCTGTTCCCATGAACGAATACAACGAACTTAACGCCCGCATCGATGAGGGTTTTTCTGACCAGCTCCAGATTCTCACCGATCTTGTTGCGATCCCCTCGGTTTCTTCCGACCCATCACTTGTTGACCAGCTGTGGCGCAGCGCAGAATACGTGCGTGATGCGTTCAAAATGCTGGGCTTTGAGTCGGGGATTTACCAGGCTCCGGTCGAGGGCGAAAAGATGGGCGCACCAGCCATCATCGCTAAGTCACCGAAGGTGGACGGTAAGGAGACGGTTCTCCTTTACGCGCACCACGACGTCCAGCCAAGTGGTGACGCCGCCAGGTGGGCATCTGACCCGTTTGTAACGGAAATCAGAGGCGACCGGATCTATGGGCGCGGGACATCCGATGATGGTGCGGGCATTGTCGTGCACCTGGGTGCACTGAAAGCACTCCAAGACGTGAATGGTGGCCTTCCCGTGAACGTTGTTGTGTTTATTGAGGGTGAGGAAGAGGTTGGTTCGCCCTCGTTCAAAAATTTCCTACAGGACCACAGGGACGAACTGAATGCGGACGTCATCATCGTTGCCGACTCTGGGAACTGGACAACGGATATACCGGCGGTGACCTCCTCGCTGCGGGGTGTGGTAACCATGGACGTGACGGTCCGCGTTTTGGATCACGCGGTCCACTCAGGCATGTTTGGCGGCCCCGTTTTAGACGCGGTGACGTTGGCTTCGCGACTGATTGCAACCCTGCACGACGACAACGGAGACGTGGCCGTCAAGGGGCTGGGCGGAGTGCCGACCGCGGAGGTTGACTGGGCTGAGGCGGACTACCGACGCGATGCGTCCGTCCTCGACGGATATCGTCTGGCGGGGACCGCGGACCTGGCTGCGCGCGTTTGGACGATGCCGGCTATAAGCGTGATTGGAATGGACACCACGACGGTTGCGGACTCCGCGAACGCGATCTTGCCTGAGGTGAAGTTCAGGCTTTCCATCCGCACCGTGCCGGGCGTGAGCCCGGAGGTGACTGCGGCTGCCGTTGAGACGCACCTGGCGGACCACGCTCCGTTTGGGTGCCAGGTGGAGACAAGCGTCGTGGAGCTCGGTCCCGCGTACCAGGCGAATCTTGAGAGCGAGGCCGTGAAGCAGTTGCGCTGGGCCCTATCGGAAGCGTGGGGCACGGAGGCGGTCGCTATTGGGCAGGGCGGATCCATTCCGTTTATCGCTCAGTTTGAGGAGGTGCTGCCGGGTGCGGACGTCCTCGTAACTGGCGTTGAAGATCCTGCGACCAACGCGCATTCGGAAGATGAGTCCCAGTCCCTTAAGGTGTTGCTGAACGCGACAAAAGCGGAGGCAATGCTGCTTTCGCGCATAGGGCAGTAGGGGCGGCGGACACCGGAGCAGAAACGTCTGAGACTGAATACACCTGTTCGCCGATAGCGGCAGCCGTGACACTGCATCGGGCGGCGCGTAGGGTTGAAGGTCCTAGAGGCTTTTGCCAAAAGGGTCGAAGAACTGGAGGAAACATGTCTGATGTGACTACCGAACTGCCAACACATGAGGTTGGGCTGTCGTCCAAGGCTGCAGAAAAGGTGCGGAGCCTTCTTGAACAGGAGGGACGCGACGACTTGCGTCTGCGGATCGCCGTGCAACCAGGCGGTTGTTCAGGGCTCATTTACCAGCTCTACTTTGATGAGCGGGTCCTTGATGGGGACGCAGTTGTCGACTTTGATGGCGTGGGTGTCGTCGTTGACCGAATCAGCTCTCCCTACCTGGCGGGCGCGACCATAGACTTCTCCGACTCCATTGAGCGGATGGGCTTTACTATTGACAACCCGAACGCAGGTAGCTCTTGCGCATGCGGTGAGTCGTTCCACTAGATAGTTTCTAACGCTTGAACGCGTTCTGTGTCGTAAAGGATTAACATGCGGGTAAACCGGGCTCTGGGGACCGTCGCGGCCCTAGTTGTGGCGTTGGGATTGGGGCTTTCAGGCTGCTCTTCCGAAAGCGCTACAGAGGCGGTCCAGTCGGAACCTGAGGCGGTTACGGAGGTGGATGGGGTCCCCGTCGTTGAGGACAGCGCGGGTGAGGGAATGCCGACCGTGCAGGGCGACTTCGGGGAGGACCCCATCGTGACCCCGGCGAAGGTGGACCCGCCTAAGACGATCGTCCGTCAGATTTTGGTCGAGGGCGATGAGGACGGCGCCCTCGTCCAAGAAAATGACGCGGTTGCCGTCAACTATTCGGGTTACCTTTGGGATGGGACGCTATTTGACTCATCGTTCGGCCGCGGACAACCCGCAACATTCGGACTCAACGCCGTTATCGCGGGGTGGAAGTACGGGCTGACCGGGACACGTGCTGGTGACCGCGTTCTGCTGGTCATCCCACCGGAGTACGGCTACGGGGCGGACGGACAAGGGGAGATCCCCGGGGATTCCACCCTGGTTTTCGTTGTGGACATCGTTGAGGTCTTTGGTGCAGACACCAAGGCGTTGGAGGACGCGACGCCAACTGACAACGCACTTCCTAAGGGAATGCTGGTTGAAGGGTCCCTTGGGACGGAGCCGCGTGTGGTGTTTGAGGAGAATGTCCCCTCACCAACCGTCGAAGAAACAATCGTGATGGCGGATGGCGACGGCTCAATTATCACATCCTCAGACACCGTCCTTTACCACTACGTTGGAACCTACTGGGGGACGACGGAAAGTGCCGCAAGCACATGGGCCATGGGTGCACAAGTGTTGCCTGCGGGGGAGAGCATGTTCCTAGGTGAAAAAGTGGGTTCAAGGATCGCTATGATATTTCCACCAACCGCGGATGACCAGCCAGCTATGGTGATGATCGTTGACATACTGGCGGCGTACTCAAACTAGCGGCTGGGACGGCTAAGCTAATACCCGGGCGGTACGGTGTGGAACCTGCCTAAGGTGCTTGAAGGAGAAATTTGTGAACGATTCAGTTGTCGACGTGCTCGTCTACTCTGCAGACTCGGCAAAACGCCAGTCTGTGATAGAGGGGTGCGGGATCCGGCCGGGCAAAGACTCGCCCAGACTCAACTGGATTGAAGCGGCTACTGCGAATGGTGCCTTGCAGAAGGTGGCGGAGCGTAAACCCCTGATCGCGGTACTGGATGCTGACACCCCTAAGGTCGGGGGCATGGCTGTTGCGCAGGATATCCGCAACGAACTGGACGTGCAGCCGCTGATTGTCCTCCTTGTTGCTAGGCCGCAGGATGATTGGCTGGCCACTTGGTCTGGCGCCGCCTACACAGTCTTGGCTCCTTACGATCCGCTGGATCTGCAAGAAACGATGGTGGCGGCCATCCAGGCTGCTAGGTAGTCCATATGGCTTCGTGGGCACAACTGGCTCCGCTGCTTGCGTCGGGGGAAGACCTCTCGTATGAGCAGAGCCGGGACGTAATGGCGTCCATCATGAGTGGCGAACTGGGGGAGGTGCGCCTTTCCGCTTTCCTTTCCATGCTTGCCGTGCGCGGTCTGGCCGTGAATGAACTACACGGACTTGCCGACCAGATGCAGGCGGAAGCCAGAAGAATCGACTTGCCATCCGACGCGGTTGACATCGTCGGTACAGGTGGGGATGGGGCCCACACACTCAACATCTCCACCATGGCGGCAATCGTGATTGCAGCCGCGGGTTTTCCGGTTGTAAAGCACGGCAACCGCGCATCGACATCTGCTTGCGGCTCCGCGGATCTACTTGAAGAGCTGGGGGTAGACCTAAACCTTGATGGCCAGGCCGTCAGACGATCATTTGCGCAGTCGAACATTGCTTTTCTCTTCGCCAACAAGTACCACCCGTCAATGCGCCACGCAGCGCGCGTGCGCAGGGACCTAGGCTTCCCAACTGCGTTCAACGTATTGGGCCCTTTGACGAACCCCGCACGTCCTCGTGCCTCTGCTGTTGGTGTCGCGCGGGCCGATGCGGCTCCGCTGGTTGCGGGAGTGTTCGCGCAAAGGCGTAGCAGTGCGCTGGTCTTCCGCGGTTTGGATCGGGGCCTTGATGAACTAACTACCGCGGAGCCCGCCCGGCTCTGGGCAACGCAGAATGGTGCGTTGGTAGAGGTTGATGTTGATCCGGCCGAACTTCTTGGTCTTCCGCGGTCAACCGTTGATGATCTGCGTGGGGGAGATGCCGCTCACAATGCACGTGCGGCCAAGGAGATTCTGGCGGGCGCGAAGGGCCCCGCTGCAGACGCCGTGGCGCTCAACGCGGGCCTGGGAATGATGGCTGCAGCCGGCGCGGGACTAAACACGGGGGACGGCTGGGCTTTTTCGTCCACGGAGTGGACAGACCCACAGGTTCTGTCCGCCGGGATTGTCGAAGGGTTCGAAAGGGCTCAAGAGGTCCTTCAGTCTGGCGCTGCAAGCCAGACGCTAGCCACGTGGATAGCCAGCACCAGGGGCGACGCTTAGTCCAGACCCAAGTGGAACGCTTCCTCAAGGTCGGACTTTGAGTACGCCCTGAACGCCAGGTGAGTGGAGAGCTGCTGCACCCCGGGGACTTTTGCAATTGCATCGGAGACCACGTCCGCAAGCCTGTCGTACTCATCAACTTTGACCCTTGCGATCAGGTCAATGTTGCCGGTCACTGAGTAGACTTCCACAACGCCCTCAATATCGGCGATTTTCTGAGCCACCTCAGGAATTACTTCTACTTTGCAGTTCACCATGACGATTGCCGTGATCATTGTGTGTCCCCTCACTAAGAACGTCGTAGCATTAAGCCTAGTGTTGTTTTGACGCGGCCACGGCACCGCTATGCGGATAGAGTGGGCGTGTGTTTGGATTCGGCTAGATATGCAGGGGTTGATGTGGGTCTTTACGGGGTTCTCAAAGGTGCGGGCACACCGGTCCTGCGTGGCGTATACCATCCGTGGATTCGTGGTGCGGAGAATATTCCTAAAGAGGGCCCAGCCATCTTGGCATCCAACCACAATGCCGTGTGGGACTCTATTTTCCTTCCCATGCTGATTGACCGTGAAGTTGTGTTCATGGGGAAGGCTGACTACTTCTCTGGCACCGGCGTGAAAGGCTGGGCCACCAAAAACTTCATGAAGGCAGTCGGAACCATTCCGGTTGACAGATCGGGTGGGAAAGCCGCGCAGGCTGCCATGCAGGCGGGCTTAGACCGACTGGCTGCGGGACAGCTTTTCGGGATCTACCCAGAAGGCACGCGAAGCCCTGATGGTCGTCTGTATAGGGGGAAGACGGGCGTGGCACGCCTCGCCCTCGAATCAGGGGCGCCTGTCATCCCTGTGGCGATGATTGGTACCCATGCAGCTCAGCCCATCGGTAAGAAGATCCCGTTGCGCACTGACATTGGCGTCGTCGTTGGTGAGCCCCTTGACTTCACCAGGTACCGGGGACTGTCGAAGGACCGGTACACGCTGCGTGCGATAACCGATGAGATCATGTACAACCTCATGCTCCTGTCGGGCCAGGAATACGTGGATCTCTACGCGGCCGATGTGAAGGCAGAACTGGCTGCAGCCGGAGAGTTTGACGGCCCGGTTCCCAACTCTGCGTCGCTGCCTCCGGACACTGAGACGCAGGATAAGTGACGGATCTGAAGTGTAAGCTATTCGGAGTGTTTCTCTGCCCGAATTTCGCCATGAAAGAGGTAAAAAGGTGACTGTTAAGCGCGTAGCAATCCTGACAGCAGGTGGCTTTGCCCCCTGTTTGTCCACCGCCGTCGGGGATCTGATTGAACGTTACAATGAGCTGGACCCGGAGATTGAGATCATCGCGTACCAGCACGGCTATCACGGCCTGCTCACGGGCAACTACGTCGTTGTTGACGAAGAAGCACGCAAGAATGCCCACATCCTGAAGCGTTTCGGTGGTTCGCCCATCGGTAACTCCCGCGTGAAGCTAACGAACGCCAAGGACCTGGTGAACCGCGGGCTGGTCGAAGAGGGGAAGAACCCACTGGCCGTGGCGGCGGACCAGCTGAAGGCGGACAACGTCGATGTCCTGCACACAATCGGTGGGGATGACACGAACACCACCGCAGCCGACCTAGCCGCTTACCTTCACGACAATGAATATGAGCTAACAGTCGTAGGTCTTCCCAAGACAATCGACAACGACGTTGTGCCGATCCGTCAGTCTCTTGGTGCCGATACTGCAGCTGAAGAAACTTCTAAGTTCGCTCAGAACATCATCGGTGAAAACCGCGTCGGCCCGCGCACACTCATCATTCACGAAATCATGGGTAGGAATTGCGGGTGGCTGGCCGCTGAAGGCACCAGGAAGTACCGCGCGTGGCTTGATGAGCAGGAATGGGTTCCTTCCATTGGCCTCTCGCGTGGCCGCTGGGACGTTGATGCACTGTTCCTCCCGGAGATGCACTTTGAAATTGCCGATGAGGCTGCTCGCCTGAAGAAGATCATGGATGAGCGCGGCAATGTAAACATCTTCATTTCTGAGGGCGCAGGTGTCCCGGAGATCATTGCGGAAATGGAAGCAAACGGTGAAGAGGTGCGCCGCGACGCCTTCGGACACGTGCGCCTTGATGAGATTAACCCGGGCCTTTGGTTCTCAAAGCAGTTTGCCGACAAGCTGGGTGCGGAAAAAGTGATGGTGCAGAAGTCCGGCTACTTCGCACGCTCTGCGGCTTCAAACCAGTTCGACCTCGACCTGATCGGACAGATGGCAGACCTGGCGGTCGAATCTGCCATGAACGGCACATCCGGCGTCATCGGACATGATGAGGAAGACGGAGACAAGCTGAAGGCTATTGAGTTCTCCAGGATCGCTGGCCACAAGGCGTTCGACATTTCCACGCCGTGGTTTGTAGAGATGATGGCCGACATGGGACAGGCTGTTGAGCCAGCAACACCAGAGCAGTAGCCCCGGATTGGCTCCTTGGGACACGTGGCGCGCAAAACCTGCGCGCCACCAACCCGACTACCCGGACCCAGCCACACTTGAAGCGGTGACGGCTGAGCTTCGAACGAAGCCTCCGTTGGTTTTCGCCGGTGAAGTTGACGCGTTGCGAACTGAACTGGGTAAGGCGGGACGCCATGAGTCGTTCGTGTTGGTGGGTGGAGACTGCGCTGAAACGTTTGCTGAGTCGACAGCAGACCAACTAAGGCTCAAGATCCAAACGCTACTTCAGATGGCCGTTGTGCTTACCTACGGCAGTTCCATGCCGGTTGTTAAGGTGGGACGCATAGCAGGCCAGTACGCGAAACCTCGGTCTTCCCCTACGGAGACAAGGGATGGGGTCACATTGCCCTCATACCTTGGGGACGCCGTGAACTCATTTGAGTTTGAGACCGATGGGCGCCAACATGACCCCAGCAGGCTCCTTGACACGTACCATGCCTCGGCGTCCTCGCTCAACCTGATCCGGGCGTTCGCTAAAGGTGGGTACGCGGACCTGCGGCGTGTACATGAGTGGAACCGCGGATTCGCGGCCAACCCCGTGTTTGCAAGGTATGAGACGTTGGCTTCTGACATTAGCCGTGCCGTTGAGTTCATGGAGGCCGCTGGCGCTGACTTTGACACCCTGCGTCAGGTTGATTTCTACTCTTCCCATGAGGCGCTGCTTCTGGAGTATGAGTCGGCATTGACGCGGATTGATTCCCGGACCGGCCACCCGTATGACACGTCCGGCCACTTCCTGTGGATCGGGGAGCGCACCAGGGGACTGGATGAGGCGCACGTTGAGCTGCTCAGCAGAGTACGTAACCCAATCGGGGTGAAGATTGGCCCCACCGCGACCGTGGAGGACGTGAAGGGGCTGATTGAAGCCCTGAACCCGCACGGGGAAGACGGGCGGCTGACCCTAATCACCCGCATGGGCGCAGACAAGATCGAAGACACGTTGCCGCCGCTGCTGCGTGCAGCGAAGGCGGATGGTCGGCCCGTTACTTGGATCAGTGACCCGATGCATGGGAACACGATCTCAACGTCGAACGGTTACAAGACCCGTGACTTTGAGACGATCATGCAGGAGGTTCGCTCATTCTTCGACGTGCACGAAGCTGAGGGGACGGTGCCGGCAGGTCTTCATGTGGAACTGACAGGTGCTGACGTCACTGAGGTTATCGGTGGCGCAGAGGGCTTAGATGACGTGTCGTTGGAACAGCGGTATGAGTCGTTGGTTGACCCACGCCTGAACCACCAGCAGTCTTTGGAAATCGCGTTCCAGGTTGCTGAACTGGCTGCTGCCGCCAACGACTCCGAACGTGGGGACGCACAGGACACATCGCACATGTATACCGATGAATGGCAGTTGTACGAACCGGGTCCGCCAATCACACGACCGTGATCGTGACCGTAGAGCCCCTCCGCGCAGACTCACCGCCGGAGGGGCTTTGCGATCCCACGGAGTTGAAGAAGCCCGCCAAACGGTTGACCTCCACGTGGAAACCGGCCTCTTCCAAAATGGCGCGTGCATCATCGGCGTTCCTGCCATAAACGTCCGGCACAGCCACGTATTCAGGTCCCAATGACACCACTACTGACACGGTGTCAGACTTATAGAGGGTCTCACCCGCAACAGGATCCTGGGAGATTATGTCCCCTTGAGGCACCTCATCTGAGTAGGCTTCCGTCGCAGACATGGCTAAACCAAGGACCTCAAGGGCGGCACTGGCAGAGTCCGAAGAAGTCCCCGTCAGATCAGGGACCTCTATTGGCATCTTTCCTTTGGAGACAACTATGTCGATCGGCTGGAAATGCTCAACACTGCTTCCACCTTCGGGCTGGGTCGCGATGACTATCCCAGCGGGGACCGTCTCAGACCACTCCTCAGTTTCAGTGCCGACTTCTAAGCCCACGGCTTCGATTGATGCAGCGGCCTTGTCCGGTTTGTCCCCAACGACGTCGGGAACGGTTAGCATCAAGATGCCCTTCGATATGACTATCTCTATCTCTTGGCTCTTGTGTACCGCTTCCCCGGCTGCGGGAAGGGTTCTGATCACGGCGTCAACCGGGACATCATCAGAGTGGTCGTACGAAACGGAGGACGCTAGGTCAAGGAGAGCCAGTTCCTTCTCTGCTTCATCAATAGTCATGTTCGACAGATCCGGTACTTCCAGGTAGGAACCTGGGCCGTACTGCTGCCACCACCACCAAGTCCCAAGCGCGATTGCGCTGATCAGCAGGAGTATGGTGGTCAAAATTAGCCACATCCGGGAGCGGGAGGTCAGCTGCGTGGTGTCGGGTGTCGTAACGGATCCGGAAGTTTGGATGACAACTTCATTGATAGGGAGGATGGAGGTGCGCCCACTTCTGGGCAACGGTAGCGTGAGATCCTTGACGGATGTCTGGCGTGCAGCAGACCGCGGCGAAGGCAGTTCCTTTTCGATTGCTTCGTCCGGTATAGACTTCAGCGTTTGTTGCAATAGCGCCGCCGCGTCCAGCGCAGATGCGGGGCGTTCAACTGCGTCCCTGGCGCACAGTGCTGCAACCAAGTCGTCTACCTCAGTTGGCAGCCATTCTGTGATTGCGGAGGGCGATGGAATGTCCTCATTCACCCGCGACAGCGCAACCTGAACCGGGTTGTCGTTGCCACCCGGAAGGACACCGGTGAGCATTTCGTAGAGCATGACGCCAAGGGCGAAGAGATCCGTTCTTGAATCCGAAGTACCGTTCAAAGCGACCTCTGGCGCCAAATAGGCGACGGTGCCCATGATTGAACCCGTTGTCGACACGCTCACTTCAGAAGCTGCGCGTGCCAACCCGAAGTCGACGATTTTCAGGGCGCCCTCGTCCGTAATCAGGACGTTCTCAGGTTTTAGATCACGGTGGATCACACCCGCACGGTGTGCAGCCGCAAGCGCATCCAGGATTTGCCCCGCATAAGAAAGAGCGGTTCCAAGTTCCAGTGGTTGGCCACTGTTCATTAGGGTGCGCAAGTCAGTGCCGCTGATTAGCTCCATAACCAGGTAGCCCTGCCCCTCCACGACCCCCTGGTCGTAGATTGGCACGATGCCGGGGTGGGAAATCTTGGCTGCCGAACGTGCTTCCAGGCGGAAACGGGCCGTGAATTGCTCGGATTCCGCAAGGTGGGGGTGCATGACCTTCAGCGCGACTAGGCGGTCCAAGCGCTCATCCCGCGCCACGTAAACCGTCGCCATTCCACCGCGGGCCATCCGTGACAACACCTTGTATCGGCCGTCGATCATCATGTTGATCAGCGGATCCGGTACCTTGGAGGCGCCCGCGGGCACGTCGGCGCCGGGCACAGGGGTTTCCGGGGAACTGCTCACGCATGGGATTCTACGCGAGGCCAGCATGCCGTAGCGACGGGCGCGCTGGTAACCTTCATCCATGACAGTACCGAATGCAGAGTTCTTCGAAACCATCCCAACCCTCTCAACCGCGGAGGTCGCGGACCGCTTAGGCGTCGAAAAGAGCAGGGTGGGGCGCCTGGTACAGGAACGCGCGCTGATTGCGTTGCCCAACTCAACGGTGCTCAGAATCCCCGAAGAGTGCCTGATTGAGCTGCCCGCCGACCGCCAGTACGTGGCTGAGTTGCGCCAAAGTGGGACGGATGAACCGCTTCTGACGCGCGTTACGCACGAAGTGTTGTCGCACCTTCGAGGAACCGTCCTGTTGCTCGAGGACGGAAGGTACACCCCCGAAGAAGTCGTTACCTGGCTTTGGTCAGACAACGACTGGTTGTCAGCGCGCCCGATTGATCTACTTCGGGCGGGCTCACACAGGCAGGTGAATCGGGTAGCCGCGATCGCCCTCTAACCAGGGACCCCTAATCCAACCGAAGCGCGCCTACCCATGCGCCTATGCGCTTCGCGTGACCACCCTGGTAACAAGGTCTCTCAAGAGCTCCTCTGCGGCTCCTTCGAACGAGGACGTCTCTAATGCTGCCAGTGCCTTGTTCCGATAGGCGTCAATCAGCTGCTCATGAGCGACCTTCGCGTGCCTTGTCATCACGGCCACGACATAGTCGGCGTCTTCCTTGGACCGTTCTTGCTTTGCGTAGATATCTGAAAGCCGACGCGCTTGTTCCTCCGGCGCGTGTTCAAGCGTGAGCGCAAGCAGAACGGTCCGTTTGCCTTCCAACACATCGATTCCGGTCGGTTTCCCCGTTTCGGCGTCGTCCCCAAACACACCCAACGCGTCGTCGCGCAGTTGGAAGGCGACACCCGCCGGTTCAAGGATCGCCTTCAGTTCGCTAACGACCTGCGCCGGCGCCCCTGCCGCTATAGCCCCCAGGGTCGCGGGGTTCATTATCGAGTAGCGGGCCGACTTATAGCGCACCACCTCAACCGTCGCCTCCACGTTGCTGGCTGAAGCGCCGGACAGCGGAAGATACGCTGCCGAAGTGTCGGCCAGCTGTCCCACCGCGACCTCGCCCGTCATGATTGAGTAGGCGCGTAGAAGGTCGGCCTTGGCGTCAATTCCGTCGAGGGCGGAGGCCAGGGTGAACTCCCCGGCAGAACTAAGCAAGTTGCCCACCAGCACAGCGCCGTCGCGCCCAAATAGTTGTTGGTCCCCGATGAGATCTAAGGCCCTGTGAACATTCATGAAGTGCACGTGTGCGGCGGGCCGGCCCCTGCGCAAGGCAGAGTTATCAAGCAGGTCGTCATGCACAAGGGCAGACGCCTGGTAGAACTCCAGAGCGCAACCCAACGCAATGATCTCCGTCTTCTGGGTTGCCTTTTGCAGGCACTGCGCTGCCGTCTCGTCCGGGACCTGCGGGAGAGAAACCGCGGCGCCAATCGCGGCGCAAAGTGCCCGGAACCGCTTCCCACCCTCCGTGGCCTCCAAAAAGGAGGGAACCGGATCAACAACAGCCGGGAATGCGACGGAATCAAGAAACTGCCGTGCGTAGTCACCAAGAGCCGTGTCTGTTTCTTCGCGATGATGCGCGACGGCGCGGTCTAGTGGAGTACTCAAAAAGGGGCTCATCATGCTGCTTTCTGTACGCTATGCGCATAGCGACGTGTATCCTTGCCGGATCTTGCTATTATAATTGTTGGAGTCTTAGGCCTCGGATCCAGAGGCGTTCTGTTTATCTTCTTTTAGAAAGGCTCCCGCGTGTCCACTGCCACAAAAGCCTCCGCTACCGGAAAATCTTCGGAGCAATCTCCTTCGGATGCCGCTAAGAAAGATACCCCGGTGAAGAAGGCGCCCGCTAAGAAGGCTCCAGCCAAAAAAGCGACTGCCGCGAAAGCACCCGCTAAGAAGGCACCTGCAAAGAAGGCTCCCGCGAAAGCTGCCGCACCCAAGGGTACAGGAGAGGGCGCGGGAACCGCCAAGAAAGCCCCCGCTGCGAAAGCGCCGGCAAAGAAGGCTCCGGCTGCTAAGGCTCCAGCGAAGAAGGCTCCGGCCGCTAAGGCCCCGGCTAAGAAGGCACCCGCCGCGCAGAGTGGCGGCAAGGGTCCTGCACAGACGGCAAGCGAAGCCACTAAAGAGACACCGAAGTCCAAGGCCCCTGCGCGCGGCTTCGTAGTCTCCGATTCAGATGAGGCTGATGAGCCGGTACAGCAGGTAACCGTCGCTGGCGCGACCGCAGATCCCGTAAAGGACTACTTGAAGCAGATCGGCAAGGTGTCACTGCTGAACGCTGAGCAAGAGGTTGACTTGGCGCGCCGCATTGAGGCAGGTCTTTACGCTGACTACAAGCTCAAGCAAGACGGTGAGCTCATGAGTTCTCGTGAACGCAGGGAGCTAACGCAGCTGTCCGCAGATGGGCAAAACGCGAAGAACCACCTCCTTGAGGCAAACCTTCGCCTGGTCGTTTCACTTGCCAAGCGGTACACCGGACGTGGAATGCAGTTCTTGGACTTGATCCAAGAAGGTAACTTGGGCCTGATCCGCGCGGTCGAAAAGTTCGACTACATGAAGGGCTATAAGTTCTCCACGTACGCAACGTGGTGGATCCGCCAAGCGATCACGCGGGCCATGGCTGACCAGGCACGCACCATCAGGATCCCGGTTCACATGGTTGAAGTTATCAACAAGTTGGCCAGGGTTCAGCGTCAGATGATGCAGGATCTGGGCCGCGAACCCACCCCTGAAGAGTTGGCGTTGGAACTGGACATGACGCCTGAGAAGGTTGTGGAAGTCCAGAAGTATGGACGCGAACCCATTTCTCTGCATACGCCACTGGGTGAGGACGGGGATTCAGAGTTCGGCGACCTGATTGAGGACTCCGAAGCCGTTATCCCAGCAGACGCAGTTTCGTTCACGCTGCTTCAAGAGCAGCTTCACCAAGTTCTTGACACGCTCTCAGAAAGAGAAGCGGGCGTCGTTTCGATGAGGTTTGGCCTGGGAGATGGACAACCGAAGACACTTGATGAAATCGGCAAGGTCTACGGCGTTACGCGTGAACGTATCCGCCAGATTGAATCTAAGACGATGAGCAAGCTTCGTCACCCATCGCGCTCCCAGGTGCTAAGGGACTATTTGGACTAAGTTGTGCTGGCGCGCGGATGGAACCTAATCGTCCATCTGCGCGCGGTCATCCTGGATGTAAAGCGCAGAATCTTGAAGCGCCGAAAGGTGCTTCTGGGCGTGGTGAGCACAGAACAGAAGGTCTGACGCTGGCATGACAGCACGAACCCATGCACGGGCGCCGCATGCATCGCAGCGGTCCAACGCGGTTAGTTCACGATGCTCCAGGCTGGGCGCAAGAGTCGTGTTCGATAGGGCAATAGTTGAAGCAGTCATGAAGCTATCGAACCACGGGATTCGTCAAAACGACAGACCATGTCCGTTTCTTTCGCCATTGGCGCACTACTGTGATGTGTGTTCACCTAGTGCTCGGCGGGGGAGTGCGGCCGTAGGATGGGCACCTTCTATGATTTGCAGGTGGATGGAAAAAAGGTGAAGACACAGAGTTCGGAATACTCGGCGCGCCATCTCTCTGTTCTTGAGGGCTTGGAGGCTGTTCGCAAGCGCCCGGGAATGTACATCGGCTCAACCGACCAACGCGGGCTCATGCACTGCGTTTGGGAAATCGTAGACAACGCGGTTGATGAGGCACTCCAAGGTGAGTGCTCACGTATCGAAGTCGTGCTACATGCCGACCATTCGGTTTCCGTTGCTGACAACGGCCGTGGCATTCCAGTGGACACCGTTCCCGGCGTTGGTCTCTCCGGCGTCGAAGTCGTCTTCACGAAACTGCATGCTGGCGGGAAGTTCGGTGGGTCCTCATACGCTTCTTCCGGTGGACTGCACGGTGTTGGCGCTTCTGTTGTTAACGCCCTTTCTGCACGACTGGACGTGGAAGTTGACAGGGGTTCCAAGACACATCGGATGAGCTTCCAGCGCGGGGAGCCCGGACGTTTTGATGACTCCGCGGGTATGCAGCCGAACTCTCCGTTCACCCCTTTTGAGGAAGCCTCGGCCATAGACGTGGTCGGCAAAGTGAAGCGGGGCGTGACCGGCACGCGCGTCCGTTTCTGGCACGACTTCCAGATATTCCCGCAGACGGAGAGTTTTTCATGGGACGCCCTCGTCGATCGCGGACGACAAACCGCGTTCCTTGTTCCGGGGTTGACGATTGTTCTTCGGGATGAACGAGGGGACGAGGACGTTGTTGAGGAGTTCCGCTACGACGGCGGCATCTCCGACTATGTTGACTACTTGGCTGCGGATCGGGCCGTAACTGACACGTGGCGCATCACTGATTCAAGTACGTATGAGGAGACGGTCCAGCAACTAGACTCCAGCGGTCATCTCTCGCCGGCGACGGTGGAACGGACCTGCGATGTTGACATCGCGATGCGGTGGGGCGTGGGTTACGAGACGGAAATGCGTTCCTTCGTCAACATCATCGCCACCCCTAAGGGCGGAACCCATGTTCAAGGTTTTGAACAGGCCATTCTCAAGGTGTTTCGAAGCCAAGTGGAAAAGCAGGCGCGAAGGCTGAAACTGACCGCTAAAGACGGACGACTGGAGAAGGATGACGTCCTTGCCGGGTTGACTGCCGTGATCACAGTTCGGGTGCCAGAACCACAGTTTGAGGGGCAGACAAAGGAAGTTTTGGGGACGCCTCAGATACGCGCAATCGTGAACCGGACGGTAACCAAGTGGCTGGAAGCGAAGTTCGGTAAGACGGGGCGTGCCGACAAGCAGGAAAACCAGGCGCTACTGGACAAGTTTGCCGGTGAAATGAAGGCGCGCGCATCCGCACGGCTGCACAAGGAGATTTCGCGCAGAAAAAACGCGTTGGAGACCTCATCGCTACCGGCCAAACTGGCGGATTGTCGAACAACGGATGTGGCGCGCAGTGAGCTCTTCATTGTGGAGGGTAACTCTGCTCTTGGCACTGCCAAGGCAGCACGCTCCTCGGAATTTCAGGCACTATTCCCTATCCGCGGAAAGATCCTGAACGTCCAAAAGGCCTCCACCTCAGACATGCTGGCAAATGTCGAATGTGCGAACCTCATCCAAGTTATAGGCGCGGGCTCGGGACGTACATTCGATCTGAATGCAGCCAGATACGGGAAGATCATTCTCATGACGGACGCAGACGTGGATGGTGCACACATTCGCACACTTCTACTCACCCTTTTCTTCCGATACATGAGGCCGCTGGTGGAAGCCGGACGCGTCTTTGCCGCAGTGCCGCCCCTGCATCGGATTGATGTGCCCGGGCGTGGCCGCGCAAAGCCGGAAGTGCTCTACACGTATTCGGAAAATCAGCTCCGCGAAACGCTGGCCCAGTTGGCGGCATCGAAACGGAACTATAAGGAACCGATCCAGCGCTACAAGGGTCTGGGTGAGATGGACGCTGATCAGTTGGCGGAGACAACTATGGACCCGGGGTCACGGAGGCTCAGGCGGGTCACACTGGAAGATGAGGCGGCCCTGCGGGAAGCCGAAAGCGTCTTTGAACTGCTGATGGGCTCAGTTGTGGCGCCCCGGAAACAATTTATCGTTGACGGCGCTTCAGCGGTGGATCGGGAGCGGATCGACGCATAGAAGGGTCTGCAAGTACCTTTGGTGGCTGGCGGACTTGAGCAAGGCGTTTGTTCGTCCGCGCTGCCGCAAGTCGGTGATTTGCTCGTTTTGAGGTTCTGCGTCGGCATATGGCAAGGTTGCGGGACTATGGCTGCCGCACCGCTGGAAAATCTGCGGCCGCAAATGAGGAATCGAACTTGACACCACGTGTTGCAAACGCAAACAGCAAACGCATCGCAAGCGCACGGCAAACACGCAGGCCCGAAGGAGCGCCCACTTATGTCAGACGGACCAGACCCCGAGCGTTGCAGCCTGCTGTGAGTGTTCCTGTTTGTTGTTTCAGAACACCTGTTGTTTTCCTGGCCGTTGCCAGAATTCCTGTCTGCCGTGTGTTTTCCTGTTTGTCGCAACACGACGCCGCTGGGCGCTAGCCCACTTCGGCCCGTTTCAGGATCTTCTTTGACGCCGACGCTGCCCCAAATTGGTCCGTGTGCGCACTCCGATGAGGTGCCCGCGCGGCTGGATAGCTAAGGCGATAACAAAAACCTCAGCGGCCTTATGAGTCCAGAGCGGCGTCGAGCGATCCGAAATGACCCGGAGCGATCCTTTGCCAACAGTGCCCAGAGGAATCTAACGGTCATTGTCCTGACGTCTTGCGGTTAGCTCCCCTGCGGCGACTTATCCTCCTGCCGCAGTGCGGGCATATGTTCTAGGTCTGTCAAAACCTCCAGGAACCACGTCGAGACTACATAGCGGGGCCGAAGATACATACGGGGCGGCAAAAAAGCAATAAAAACACTGTAATCTTTACCCCGTATGTACTTTCGGCCCCCGCATGTAACCTCGACGGCCCTCGGTCCAGAGGACCCGAAGGACAACAGTGCTCAGACGCGGGCAGCGGATCGTGCGGGTGTAGAAGCCCGGTTCTGTGCTCCTTAGCGTTAGAAGACCCGGTGGTCCAGGGCTGGCAGATTCTGGATGTCGGATCAGATACGCGATGTCCGCTTAAATACTGGATGTCCGTTTCAATACGCGATATTCGGCCCTGATATCGCGGATTTAAGCAGACATCGCGTACCTAAGCAGACATCGCGTATTTAAGGGGACATCGCGGATCTAATATGTGAATTCCTGTAGATGGCCGCAAGACCCACCCCGCTACGGCGGATCCTTGATCCTCACAGCAGGCACCCCGCGACGGACGGCTAATTCGTCGCTATCGTTATGCGACAGCGTGGACCTTGGTCAACAGCGGCTGTCTTGAGAGACAACGACGATCTAGCAGGCGGATACTCCCAACCTGGCGCCCAAACGGTCAATGGGGCATGGCCAACTGCCTCTCGAAGCGTCCCTAGACGAAAACGCGGACTAGAGCTGCGCTGCGACGGCCAAGGTATCGAGGGCTGTGCTTAAACCTCGGACAGAGTGCGAACACTGGGCCCAAAACCAACCGCCGGGTCCAAGGCCGAAGCGCGAACACCGGGCCCATAGCCAACTACCGGGCTCCGGCTACAGCCCACTTTGTGGAAGCCCCATAAGACTGCCGCACACGAAAGCCCCAGATGGGAACCGCAGACGGAAGCCCCGTAAGACAACTGAACACGAAAGCCCCAGATGGGAACCGAACACGAAAGCCCCAGATGAGAGCCGCAGATGAGAACCACATATGAAAACCGCATAAGAGTACGCATGCGAAGAGCATCAACAGATGGGCACTGGCGGGGCAGGTACATACGGTATTCTGATTTGGTGATTCACGACCAAACGGA
>CAZTTD010000033.1:0-20896 GCA_964616925.1 uncultured Actinomyces sp. | reverse complement strand
TCCCTGCCCGTAGAGGCCCCCTTGAACACACGATGTGTTAGCTGAACGCACGATGTGTGAGCTGAACGCACCTTGTGCACGCACACAACGTGTGTCCGATCAACACATCGTGTGTTCAACTGACACAACCTGCGTTCAATCTGCCCAGCCAGGCCTCACGCGCAGCCTGCAGCGCGCGGTCAAGCACAGAAATGGTCAAGATGGCATGCGAACCCCCAAGATGGCTATGCCAACTCGGCCTATCTAGAGCCAACTTGATCCTGGCGGAGCCATCTCGGCCTGTCCAGAGCCAACTTGGCGATATCTGACCCCAGGAAGCGGGTGCCGATCACTGAAGTGGTCAAGGTGGCATGCGGACCCCCAAGATGGCTATGCCATCTCGGCCCATCTGGAGCCAACTTGATCCGTGCCATGCCATCTCGGCCCATCTGGAGCCAACTTGGCGATATCTGACGCTTGGGAGCCAACGGCGCATGGCTGCCAAGGCACCAACAAAGCCACTAACCCGTTACCAACTAACCCGCCCACAGCCCCTTTTGTGAAGCGCCATTTAACTTGCTGCTTGGTGGGGCCAGGCCTCTGAAGTGCCTGCGGAAGTAGCCCTGGATGTCTTTTCCGTACCCCTTGTGGTGGGGTTCGAAACGTTGGATCGCCGTTGTCGCACAGCTGTGGGGGCGATCTTGGACGATAACGGCGATCTAAGGAGTGAGGGGATCAAGTCGAGCCGCCAGAGCGTGGGCGGGGATGGGACCAAGTCACGCCACCGGAATGTGGGCGGGCATGAGGTCAACCAAGTCGGGCCGCCGGAGCGTGGGAGGGAATGGCGCCAGCAACCGCCACGCCCACGCATCCTACCCCCACTGGCTAAGTTTGCTCAAGAAACGCTGGAGCTCCGGCGTTTGGGGGTTGGCAAAAACGTCCTCGCTCCGCCCATATTCCGCGATCACCCCGCCGCTCAAGAACGCGACACTGTCGCACACGCGGCGCGCAAAACCCATCTCATGGGTCACGATCACGAAACGCGCACCGTCCTGCTTCAGATCGTTGATGACGTCAAGGACTTCCGCGGTGTATTCGGGGTCGAGGGCGGAGGTCGGCTCATCCAACAGCAACAACTGCGGGCGCGGCGCAATGGCCCGAGCAATCGCCACCCTCTGCCTCTCCCCTCCCGACAACTGAACCGGGTGCTTGTCCGCAGCATCAGCCAGCCCGAACCGTTTGAGCAGGTCAGTGGCGGTTTGCAGGGCGGCCTCCGCCTCCACCCCGTGCACGGCACGAAGCGGCAGCGCAATGTTCTCCAGCGCCGTCAGGTGGTCGAACAGCCCCGCGTGCTGGAACACGAACCCCAGGGACGCGCGGTAGGTAGGCAGCGACGACGCTCGGTAGTCCACCTGTTCGCCCCCGACCTCAACAGTGCCTGACGTGGGCCCTTCCAGCCCACCGATGATCCGCAGCAGCGTCGACTTCCCTCCACCTGAGGGGCCGATGAGGGCCAAGGTGGAGACGTCCTCGGAAAAATCTATCCCGCGCAACACCTGCTGGGCGCCGAAGAATTTGTGAACGTCGCCAAGGTCAATGCGCATAGTCGAACTTCCGCTCGAAATAGGTGCTCACCAGCATCAACGGCAGCGTCAAGCACAGGTAGAGGAGGCCTAAGAAGATGTAGCCGCCGAAGAAGTTGTAGTTGGTCGCCGTGATTTCACGGATGGTCTGCGTGATCTCAATGATCGCGATGACCGACAGCAACGAAGAATCCTTGATGAGTGAGGCGAACTGCCCGGTCAACGCCGGTAGAGTCCGCGCCACCATCTGCGGCAGCACCACGTACCTCAACTTCTGAGCACGCGTGAACCCAACGGCGTCGGCAGCCAGCAACTGGTCGCGATCCAAAGAGGACGCCGACCCGCGAATAATCTCCGCCACGTATGACCCGTTGAAGATGGACAGAATAATGATGCCCGCCCACGTCTTATTGTTGATGCCCCAAGCCGTGCCGATGATGTAATAAAAGAGGTAGATCTGCACCAGCAGCGGCGTGCCGCGGATGATCTTCACATAAATATCCGCCGCATAACGCAGAGGAAGGATGGGGGATCCCGCTGCCAGCGCCACGGGTACGCCAATGATAATGGCGAGGGCGACCGACGCCAGGCATATCTTCAACGTCAGGAGGAACCCGTCCACCAGTCGCACGTGGTACTCCGACACGAACGAGAAGTCTAGGCGCACGCCCGCGTTGTAAAGGGATAACCAAAATATGCCAACTATCAAGGTGGCCACCAAGAGGTAGTTGGCGGCTGCCTTGAATGGTGGGGTTCGCTGTCCGGGGACTGTCCGGAACCAGGTGGCGGGGCCGGCTGGATTCCTAATGCCGGCCCTACTGCCTAGTCCAGATCGAAGAACCACGAGAACCCAAGATCGTCAAACGCCTTCTTCTCCTCCGCCAGGTGCTTCTGCGTAATCGCATCGAAGCCGCCGTCTGCGGTGTACTGGGCGATGAACTCATTGATCTGGTCAAGCAGCTCCTGGTTCCCCTTTGCAACCGCGATCCCCCAGTATTCCGGGTCCTGGAAGGGGATGAATACGGCTTCTGTGGTGTCAGGGTTGCGCTGCTGGTTCCGGTAGATGGTCAGTTGGTCGTAGAGGAAGCCATCGGCTTTGCCCTGGGTGACTTCGGTGACCGCAGCGCTTTCGTCAGCCAGACGCACGATCTCTGCGTTTGTCAGGTTCTTAGTCGCAAACACGTCCCCGGTAGAACCGGTCTTTACAGCGACAACCTTTCCCTCTTGGTTTAGGTCGTCGATGGTGCCGATCCCGGAGTCAGCGTTGGCCAGAATGGCCAGTTGCGCCCGAGCATACGGATCCGAAAAGTCCACCGACTGCTTCCGGTCCTCCGTGATGGTCATGGACGACATCACCAGGTCCGCCTTGCCGGTTTGCAGCATGGGGATGAGGCCGTCAAAGGAGGTGTTCTCAATGGTCAGGTCGTAGCCGTATGCCGCAGCAAAGTCCGTTACGAAGTCGACGGAGACACCCTCAGGGTTGCCGGCAGCGTCCTTGGTTTCAAAAGGTGGGTAGGCCAGTTCCATGGCTGCGATGAGCGGCTTCCCGCCCTCGTCCCCATCCTCATCGGTCGCGACGGGACCCGCGTCGGTGTCACCCCCAGCGCCACTTTCGGCAGTCCCGTTCGTGCTGCCGGTGGAGCAGCCTGCCAGCAGGGCGGTGGTGGCGACGATGATCATGGATGCGCGGCCAAGCTTGATCCTCATTTTGAACTCCTTGAGGTGTGCGGACCTAAGACCCAGCAAGCCTACCGCGTTGGGCAAAAGACGGGAGGGGCGGTCGGGATGGTGGCACGTGGGGCGAGGACGTGGGCGTGACTGGAGAGGCCCGTGGGGCTGATGTGGCGGGTGGGTCTCCTGTGGCGGGTGGTGCAATAATTAACCAATTTGTAATCGAACGTGCGTTCTATTCTTGGTAGAATGAAGCATGAACGAAACAGACCCCACCGTTGATTCGGTTCGCTCCCTTGAAGGGGACGAACTGATTGAACTGTGCCGTCATGTCGCCTTGGAAAACAACCGGCTGCAGAGTCTGATGGTCGCGGTGTCGAACCAGATGTGGCTCGCGACCGAAGGTTATGAGGGGCAGGATACGCTGGCTAAGCAGCACGGCTGCCGCAGCACTGTGGAACTGATTCAGAGGCTGACGGGGGAGCCTGCGCGGGTAGTTGCTGCGCGAATCCGACTGGGTCGGGAGGTGTCGGCGCGGAATTCTTTGTTGGGTGAAGAGTTGGTGCCGATGCAGGAACACGTGGCCAGTGCATTAGAGTCGGGAAATCTGAACCTGGATTCCGCCATGCACATTTCCAAGGTCATAACGAAGAACTCCCGCGTTGCGCATCCTGATGATTTGGATATGGCGGAACGCTGCTTGGTGCAGGCCGCGACCGGGATGGACTACCAGACTGGGGATGCTCCCGGTATGGCGTTGGATGCGGACTACATTCGCCGTCTGACGCTTCAGTGGGACGCCGCGTTGGACCCGGACGGGGTGGCGCCGGATGAGGCGGTGCGGCTGCGTAAGCGCTTTTTGAACATTGGTCCGACCAGGGACGGGCTGGCACGGATAACTGGGTTGGTGAAGGCAGAGGTAGCGGCGGCCATAGGAGCCATCGCTGACACGCTGAACAACCCGCGGGTGAATGCGGACGTGCCGGACGTGCCGGACGTGCCGGAGGTGTCGGACGTGCCGGATGCATCTGGGACTGTCGGTGGCTCTGTCGCCGTCGGTGTATCGGATGCTGCCTGTGGCGCGGACGTCGCCGAAGACTTGGATTCCTCAGCCACCAGTGCCGATCCCACCGATCACCGGACGCCGGGGCAGAAACGACACGATGCTCTTGAGACGGCTGTTGATGTTGCACTTGCCAGCCGTGAACTGCCTATGCTCCAGGGGACGTCCGCAACCATCCTTGTTGAGGTGAAGGAAGAGCATCTTAAGGGTGGTGGACCCGCCTGGTTGATTGGTCACGACGGTGCTCCAACACCGATTTCGATGGGTGCGGTACACGGGATGTCTTGTGCGGCCAGTATTCAGGCGGTTGCTCGCGATAGTTTGGGCCGCATTACTGGCCTTGGTTCACCACAAAGGATCTTCACCCCGCACCAGAGAAGGGCAATTGCTTTACGTGATGGCGGCTGTGTGATTCCCGGGTGCTCCGTGCCGGCGGCATGGTGCGAAGTGCACCACGTGAAGCCGCATTCGCACGGCGGCCCGACCCACACTGACAACGGCGCACTTCTGTGCCGAAACCACCACGCAACAATCGACACCAGCGGCTGGAAGGTCACGATGCACGAAGGGATCCCGCTGGTTAGACCGCCGGGGTGGCTGACTCGGCTGCTCCCGGATGATCCCCGCCGTCGGTGGGTGAACCAAGTGTTGGCGGATCAAGCCAGACGGATCGAATCCAAACTGGCGGAACGAAAACGCACGGGCGGCCCGCCGGGGCGTGCGGCGTAGGTGGAAGCGCGCGGCTGTCGTAGCGCGCGGCTGCCTATAACCCTGCGGAGATCGCTGACGACACCGTGGGGTGATCAAACGTGAACCCGGTCTGTTCAAGGACGGTCGGGCGCACATCAGCGTCCGCCAACAAAAGAGAGTCGGCGGCATCCGCACCCAATGCCATCCGCAGCGCCCACCCGGGGGCTGGAAGAACGAAAGGCTTGCGAAGTTCATCTGCCAGCTCCCGTCCAATCTGGCCAGCCGTTGCCGCTTGCGGCCCGGTGAGGTTCACGGGTCCTTGAATGTCTTTGTCAATTATGTGCCGAATCGCGCGCACCTCATCCTCCAAGGAAATCCACGGCCACACCTGCCTCCCGCTTCCCAGAGGTCCGGACAACCCCAGTTTCGCCAGTGGGATCATCGGCTTCAGCGTTGCCTCCTTGTCCAAGAGTGGGGCAGTGCGGAGAAGAGCCACCCGCGGGCCTGCTCCGGCATCTGGCCGTGTTCCGTCATCCGTGCCGGAGTCCGCAGGTCTACCGTCACCCGCTCTGGAGTCCGCAGGCCTGCCGCCACCCGCGCTCAACGCCGCCCGCTCCCACGCCACGCAAAGACGTGCCAAGAAGGTGTCGCCAGGCGCGGCGCCCTCGTCCAGAACCTCCCCGGGGCGCGTCCCGTACACCCCGACGGCGGAGGCAGAGACGAACTTGGGCGCCTCATCTCCCAAACTGCGAAGTGCATCAGCCAGCGTCCGCGTCGGCTCTATTCGAGAGCTCCACAGCGCCCTCCTATACGCCCTCGTCCACGGCAGTTTCCCGATGGATGCGCCGTTCAGATTCACGACCGTGGACGCCCCCGCCAGCACGTCCGGGGAAAGAGCGTGGCGGCCGGGGTCCCACTGCACCTCGTCCTCCCCGGTCGGCGCACGCCGCACCAGTTGCACGACGCGAGTGCCGTCCGCGCGCAACGACTTCGCGAGCGCGCCCCCAATCAAACCCGACCCGCCAGAAATAATCACGTGATTGCCCATGGTTCAGCCTGTCGCAGAGGAAGGGGTGCGTCAAGGAACGCGGGCGCTCAGGTTCGGTGTGGGCTGTGGCGAGGGCGAGGCGGGCCACAACGGCCCAAGTCCGCCCTCGACCTGACGTAGAATGGAGTTCCCCCTATTTTTATGGCCCGTACCGGGTCCCACCAACGTGTCCGCAGATGGGCAGGTGCCAGCGTGGCGCCCTTGTCGCGGCCCGAAAGGAACAAGTTGTCGCACCTCCTGGACCGTCCCGTGCTGAAGCACCTGCGGGGTCTGCTTCCACGCCCCTCCGACTACAGACAGATGAAGCGTCACTGGCGCGGCGACATCGTTGCGGGGCTGACAGTCGGGGTGGTGGCGCTGCCTTTGGCGCTGGCGTTTGGTGTTTCCTCGGGCGTCGGTGCTGCAGCGGGGCTCATTACCGCGATTGTGGCGGGTCTGGTTGCGGCCATTTTTGGGGGCTCGCGGGTCCAGGTCTCCGGTCCGACCGGGGCCATGGTCGTCATCATCGCACCGTTGGTGGCTGCCCATGGGATCCAGGTCGTGCCGCTGCTGTCCGTGATGGCAGGTCTCATCGTTGTGATTGCGGGAATTCTTGGGGTTGGCCGGGCCATCTCTTTGATTCCATGGCCGGTGATTGAGGGCTTCACCCTTGGCATCGCCATCACTATCTTCATGCAACAGGTCCCGGCCGCGTTCGGTGTGGAACCCATCCCCGGTCTGAATAGTTTGCAGGGCGCTTTCCGTGCGGCCTTTGCCGCGACCTGGCCGGATGCCGCGCTGACGCTTGCGCTCACGGCCGCCGCGGTCGTCGTCATCTTCGTGATCGACAAGGTTGCACCGAAGGTGCCAAGTTCCTTGGTCGTGGTCGTCCTCGCAACCCTCCTGCTGTGGCTGACGAAGTGGCCGGTGGCGCTGATTGGTGAGATTCCCTCATCCCTTCCCGCGCCCGTCATGCCGCGTTTCACGCCGACAATGCTGGCGCAACTGCTCCCGGGTGCTGCCGCGGTGGCGCTGCTGGCGGGAATCGAATCACTCCTGTCCGCACGCATCGCCGCCGGAATGTTGAAGGGGGGAACGTATGAGCCTGATAGAGAGCTCTTCGGTCAGGGCCTCGCGTCCGTTGCCTCCGGACTCTTCGGTGGCATGCCGGCCACGGGTGCCATTGCCCGCACGGCGGTGAACGTCCGAAGTGGTGGGCGGTCCCGCCTGGCCGCGATTATCCACGCGCTGCTGCTCCTGGTGGTTGTGTACGCTGCTTCCGGCCTCGTTTCGTTCATTCCCCTGTTCGCGCTGTCTGCGGTGCTTATGGTGACCACATTCCGGATGGTGTCGGGTCGGACGATCAAGCAGATTATGAAGTCGACGCGTTCGGACGCCCTCGTCTTCATCCTGACCGCAACCATAACCGTGGGACTGGACCTGATCTGGGCAATTGCGGTTGGGATTCTTATTGCGGGAACCCTCATGTTGCGCCACTTTGCGAACCACTCCGGCGTTTACCGGGAGTACGCGGTGAAGGATCCGCGCATCGCCGTGTTCCGTATGGACGGGTCCATGTTCTTCGGTGTTTCCGACCGGATCGAATCGGAAGTTACCCGCCTGACGGGCGTTGACGTGGTCATCTTGCGACTGTCGCGCATTGGCGTGATGGACGCGACGGGCGTGAAGGCGCTGGCGGACATCGGCAAGACTCTGAGCGATCGCGGGAAACTGGTCATCGTGAAGGGTTTGCCGGAGCAGTATCAGGTGCTCGCGGAGCGCATGGGGTTGATGGGCGAGGGCGAGGGGTCGGTCGTCCTTGTTGACAACATGGATCAGGCGCTGGCTGAGGCCAAGCGGTTGCGTCCGGCGTTGGACGTGCCGCAGCCCGATTAGGCACCCGCGCGGCTAGTTACCCGTCTTCACGAATGTGAGATCGCGGGTCGACGTCCAGGTCATCCCCAAAGTGTCCTCCGAGAACACATGGCCGCCCGCTGCCGTCACCGGGTTGGCGTACATGTCAAAAACGACTGTTGTTTCCACCAGCATGTAGTTTGTCAAGCCGAAAAGGTAAGCCAGGTTCTCCTCATTGCCCGCCTCCGGCCCGGGCTCCGGTGGCGTGTTCAGGTCCATCCCAACAAACGTGGCGGTCTCAGGGCCGAAAGTGCCCGTCAGGATGTCTTCCCGATCGCCTCCAAACGCAATGGTCATGTCCGTTCCGCTCATCGTGATGGTTACGGGGAAGGTGTAGGGCCCGGTGATTTCACCGTCGGTATTGACGGTTTCGGTTCCCGTATACGTCCCGGGAATTCTGGCAATGGCAGCCGCCACTAGCGCGCTTTGTACTTGTACGAGGGCGTCCTCGATCTGCCGCTCCAGCTCCTCCATGCGTGCTTTCGCGGCTTCCACGTCAACCTCTACGGCCGCCGCGGCTTGCTCAAGTGTGGTGGCGGGTTGGTCGGTCGGCAGCCTGGGGAGCCCAGCGGCTTCTGGGTTTCTATTGGTTTCCTCAGCGTCCTCACCAGCGGGAACTGAAGCCATCGTCACCTCGGTTTCACCCGCCTCCAGTGGTGGCGCAGTCTTGCTGGGAGTGACCTCAGTTGCGGTCTTGGGCGGGTCGGTTGGTTTGGCGTGATCTGTGGGTTTGGCAGGATCCACAGGGTCTGCCGGCTTGGTCTGCTGTGGCTTTCCCGGCGCTTTCTTCACCATCCAGCCCGCGATGCGTCCCTCAGCCAAGTAGTCCATGATCAGGCCGCCAAGAGCGGTAACCGCGCCCCCAACCGCTGAGTCTGAGCTCCCAAGGTTTGGGAACACCACACCAAATCCGGCGGCAATGGGACCTGTGACGTTCTGGAAGTCGGTCATTGCGGCGGTGACTTTGTGGTCTTCCCCGAGGACAATGGCCGAGGTCGTCGCCCCCACCTCTATTACCACGTCCACGCCCGACACCAGGATTCCACCGGCTTGGACCAGCGTGGCGCTGCCCGTAGCCAGTGCTCCCAAAGTGCCGCCTGCTGTCACAACGGTTGCGGTGACGAAGAGTCCGACTTTGGCTGCGGTTTTGGTGGCCATTGCTGCTTTTTGGAGGGCCTCCCAGCGGTCCGCGGATTTCATGGCGCCGTCGAAGACGATCTCTTTTGCCAGTTCCAGCTGGTCATGAACGTTCGCAACGTCGGTGTTCATCTGTTGCGCCAGGGTGCGCAACTTTTGGTTGTTGTCTATGGAGTCGTATTGCTTCAGGAAGTTCTCGGCCCAGGTTTGAGGGTCGTTGCTGGGGTCCGCGGGCAGCGGGCCAAAGCGGGGGTTTGTGGGCAGGGGCGCGGCAGCCTGGCCGAAACCGCCGAACCTTAGCGACGCCGGCTGTGCAAGGTCGGCCAAACCCGGCGTGGCTTCGCCTTGGCCTCCCGCGGATTCGCCGTCCGTGCCGCCCTCTTCCTCTGCCGCGCCCGTATCTGCGTCCGCGTCCAGCAGCAGTTGCGCGGAATCCGTGATTGCGGCAGCGCTCTCCAGAAGCGCCGCGGCGTTGTCCCACGCTTGGGTCGACTGATCGAGGACCGCCGCCACCTCCTCCTCCGAAACGGTGCCGTCGAAATCCATCGTGATGAATTGCTCCGTGAGCAGGCGCGCATAAACGTACTGCTGGATGGCGATTGCCATGGCCTGTTGTGCTACGTCTTCCGCGGGCGAGGGCGCCGGCAAGATAACCGCTACGGGCTGCGCAGGGCCACGGTCTTCGTCACCACCGTCTGGCGCCGCGCCCCCCAAGAGCCCGCATCCGGCCATGGAGGCGACCAGTGCAAAGCTGCTGATCAACGCCAGGGAGGTCCGAGTTCGACAAACCCCTTCTTTAACCAATCCCATGACGCTCACCCCCAAGAATTCCGGGCGGTTATGAGCCCCGGCGCCCCACTTTTCCCACACATTCAGTCTAAGATCATAAATAAGTGGAAAAGTCAAATTCAAAAGCAACGAAAGTGTAACGACTCGGCAAGCGCCGGAAGGAGCAGCCATGAAGAGCAGCGGAGCCAAGCTGGCGGTTGTCGCCGTGGGAACGTTTGTCGGGGCGCTCGTGGTTGCGGCCGTTGCCTACCTTGCCATTGGCTTCTTCGTCGGGCGCACATCCGGACTCTCGGTCTCGCCCGTCGTCTACTATGACCTGCGCGGGGTGACGCCGGGGACAGGCGCGTCTGAGACCTCGCCCTCGTCCTCGAACGAAACCGAACTGGGCACGGCGGAAACGGAAGATGGACGGGACGAGGGCGAACTGTACGACCTCGCGGGAACGTGGACCATGGTTCTTGAGCGGTGGTACACGGTGGGCGAGGGCGCGGGTCAGGAGGACGCGGGAAGTGAGTTTGGGACGTTCCAAATGGAGGTGCCGGGTGGAGAGATCGCATCGGTGACACTTATGCCGGAGCTGGTGATCGTAACGGGTGAAGAGATCACATCGGGACTTGTGCAACAGCCGCGTTCCTTCCCGGCGGAGCGGGACGGGAATACGCTACGGATTTACCTAGACGTTGACGACTTTTACGTGGACGGGAGCCTTTTGGTTTACGACACGACCGACCCCGAATACCTAGAGTTTCCGTTGTCCCCTAGTGGAGTCTCCTTACAGGGGGAGTACGGGCGAACCTGGGACTTCGATTTTGAGGGGTCTATCATCCACAGTCAGATCAGATTTCAGGTGTACAGATAGAGCAGTGCGGACAACATTAAATGGCCGTTATTGCTACGGTTGCCCACGGATATCGGTTGTGTCACATTTCACTGTAGAGGCTGGTAACATTCCCGGAGGCCGCACTCTCAAAGCATGTGATCCATCGGTGTAGAGCGTGGGCGTTCGTAACACGAATGCTCACCCGAACCCGCTTCGATTTGGCAGAAACGGGGTTGGGCGCGGCGGTGTCCAGAGACCATTCAGAGGCGAACAGGGCTGGACTCATAAAGGGGCGGCGTCACTTGGTGGATTACAAAGCGGACTGAAACCTTCATGGCTTCCCCGGCAGGACGTGAGTGGGTTCTTGTACCCCTGCATTTGAGAGGTGTGGGCATGGAAAGTGAGAAGCGGTACCTGAAGTGGTACAACAAAGTCGGCTACGGCGCGGGCGACGTAGGCGGAAACGTTGTCTATGCGCTCCTGGCATTCTTCGTGATGATCTATCTGACAGACACCATGGGGATGAACCCCGGCATCGTCGGAACACTGATCATGGTGGCGAAGATCTTTGATGGGGTCTCAGACATTATCTTTGGTGCTCTGATCGATAAGACGAACACCAAGATGGGTAAGGCCAGACCGTGGATGTTCTGGGCGTACTTCGGGGCCGCAGCGACCCTTGTTGCTATATTCGCGATCCCTCCAAGTCTTGGCAGTTTCGCGATGTATGCGTGGTTCTTCATCACGTACGTGCTGCTCAACGCTGGTTTCTTTACCGCTAACAACATTGCGTACTCCACGCTGACCGCGCTGATCACGAAGAACGCTGAAGAACGTGTGCAGATGGGATCCCTGCGGTTCATGTTTGCCTTCGGTACCAGCCTTGTCATCCAGGTGTCGACGGTCGGCATGGTTACGGCAATGGGCGGAGATGCCGCCGCTTGGCGAAACGTGGCCATCATCTACGCGCTGATCGGTCTGATCGTTAACTCCATCTCTGTGTTCTCTGTCAAGGAGCTGCCAGCCAGCGTTCTCTACGAGCGCCCGGATGAAACGCCGGAAGAAGAGGCAGAAGCCATTGCTGACGATAACTTGTCGCTCTGGGAGTCCTTGAAGCTTCTGGTCAAGAACAAGTACTACTTGCTGATCGTGGGGGTTTTCGTACTTGGACAAGGCTTCACCGCGATGCTGGGTACTGGCATTTACTTCATGACTTACATACTGGGGGATGCGAACTACTTCAGTACGTTCGCATGGGCCATCAACATCCCACTGATTGTGGGACTCATGGTTACGCCGCTGATGGTGAAGGTGTTCAACGGCATCTTCAAGGTGAACCTGGTGGGGTACATCATTGCGTTTGCAGGGCGAGCGCTGGTCATCGTCGCCGCAGCCTTCGGGAGCATCCCGTTGATGCTGGTGTTTTCCGCGGTTGCGTCGTTCGGCATGAGCCCGCTGCAGGGGACGTTGAACGCACTCATCGCAGAGGCATCCGAAAACACCTACCTCACGTCCAATAAGAGGATCGACGGCATGATGTTCTCCGCGACTTCCCTGGGTGTGAAGATCGGCGGTGGCGGTGGTGTCGCGCTGTCCGGGTGGCTTCTGGCCTGGGGCGGCTACGACGGCAACGCAGCGGTTCAATCCGCATCCGCCCTTGGCATGCTGAACTTTATGTACCTGTGGATGCCGGCAATCATCGCTGTTGTCATCATTCTGCTGCTCACCCAGTTGAAGGTGGAGCAGGCGAATGACAAGATTCGTGCGGAGATGGAGGCAGAAGCAGGAGAGGAGGCGGGCGCGTAGGTTGAGGCAGGGGGCGCTTAACTGGGTCGGTGACGCGGGAAATCGTTTTGCTAATGCGCGGCTAGTTCGACGTTTTAGTAAAGGTCAGTTCCGTCGTCGCTACCCACGTTAAGCCGAAGTGATCGGCCTCGTAGACGTAACCGCCAGTCGCCGTGAGCGGGTAGGCAGATAGGTCAAAGTTGATCGTCGTCTCAGTGAGCATGTATTCGGTGTACTTGTATATCTGCACGAACTGCTCTTCAGGTGAGGCATCGGGACCAGGGTCTGGTGGTCTGTTCAGGTCAGTCCCGACGAACACCCCCGTTTCTAGATCGAATGTCCCGGTGAGGACAACAGGCCGGTCAGGTTCGAACGTCACGGTCATCGCGGTGCCCTGCAAGGACACGTCCGCTACAAACTGATAAGACGCGTACTCCTCCCCGTCCATGTAGGCCACTTCGGAAACTTGGTATTGGCCGGGAACGTCCGCCAAAGCCGCCACCACCAGTGCCTCTTCGATTTGTGCGAGGGCGGAGGTCATCTGGATTTGGAGCTCCTCCATGCGGGCTTTGGCCGCTTCCATATCGACCTCCACCTCTGCGGCTGCTTCCTCGAGCGTGGTAGTTGGCTCCTCCAACGGCAACGGTGGAAAACCGACTGACTCTAAGTTCTTGTTCGTTTCCTCAACGTCCTCGCCCACGGGAACTGAAGCCATTGTTATCTCAGTTTCCCCGGCGGCAAGTGGCGGAACAGTTTCGCTAGGAGTAACTTCGGAAGGCTTCTTGGCAGGCTCGGACGCCGGTGTCTCAGTTGTTGTCTTTGGGCTCCCTGCCATTTTCTTAACATTCCAACCCGCGATGCGCCCCTCACTGAAGTAGTCCATGGCCAGATTTCCAAGCGTCGTAATGGCGCCTGCGAGGGCCGAATCTGCGCTACCTAGGTCCGGAAACGCCACCCCTACTCCCATGGCGATGGGGCCCGTGACATCTTGGATGTCATTCATGGAGACGGTGACCTTGTGATTCTCCCCCAGAACTATTGCTGAAGCTGTCGCACCGATCTCCGCCATCACGTCAAAGCCGCTGGCAAGGATTCCGCCGGCCTGGGTGAGAGTCGCGCTTCCGGTAGAGAGTGCGGTTAGGCTCCCGCCAGCGGTCGCTACCGTAGCTGTTACGAAGAGTCCCACTTTCGCCGCCGCCTTCGTCGCCATTGCAGCATTGGTCATTTTGTTCCAAAAGGCGGCATCCTTCATGGCGCCTGAGTAGATGATCTCCTGGGCCAACTGGAGCTGCGCGTAGACGTCTTTGGCGTCCATGTTCATCTGCGCAGCCAGGGTCTGAATTCTTTTTCTTCCCGAGATGGCGTCGTAGCGCTTTGTGAACTCCTCGGCCCAGGCTTTTGGGTCCACCTGCGGGTCTGCTGCTGGAAACGGCCCCGCGTCTCGGCCCGTGGGCACGCCAATGGAACCAGCGGGTGGGCCGGCGAGCGAGCCGGTGGACGAGCCGAACGATGCGGGTCGCGCAAGGAATACCTCCGGCCACGCGGAAGGGTCTATCGACGGACCCGCAACCTCCGGATTGGACGTGTCCATCGGTGCCGCAGCTTCCGGATTAGGCGTATCCATCGGTGCCGCGGGCCCACTCGTGTCGTTGTTTTCTGCGGGGGACAGTTCACCGCCTTCCTCGTCCTCGTCCCCGTATCCGTCCTCGTCCGCGTCCAGTTCAAGAAGGATCTGTGCTGAGTCAGCCAAGGAAATGGCCGTCTCCAGGAGCTCCTCGGCGTCTTCCCACGCTTGCAGAGACTGGTCCACCACGGCTTCCACGTCCGCCGCTGAAGTGCTCTCACTGAATTCCATGACTACGAATTGCTCCGTGACGAGGCGAGCATAAATGTACTACTGCATGGCAATGGAAACCGCTTCATCCGCGGCCGCCTCGGCGGGCGAGGGCGCGGGCAAGATGACCGCGACGGGTTGAATGGCTCCGCCGTCGGAGGCGCTCCCTGAGTTGTTCTTAGGGGCGGTGTCCTTGCACGCGGCCAGACTGAATATTAGTGCGAGGGCGCTGATTACGCCCGCAAAAGCCCTCGCTACAGTGGGGCGAGGTTTGAAGCGCGGTGACAAGATCGTGTTCATGAGGCTCTCCCGATGCGCATTACGGACTCTTCTTTGAGACTTAGCGTTTGGCGGCTCCTAAATGGGCAGTGTAGGGGTGGCCCAGTGGACTCGGGGTTGCTTCACAGGTCACAAAGTCGTAACAGTTCATTCAAATACCACTTAACGGCGCTTCTACGTAGTATTGCGTCATGTTTGACATCAATGTCCGTCGTATCCCAGATCCGGTTGCTAACTTCGTTGCGCCTGAACCAAAAGGAACGGCGGAGGGTGCGTATGCGTTGCTTGATCCGGCAAGGACGGCGGTTATTACCGGGGCAGGGATAAGTACAGACTCAGGGATTCCTGACTATCGCAGCCCAGGATCCCCGGAGCGAAACCCGATGACGGGGGACGCCTTTCGGGCGTCTCAAGAGAACCGACAGCGGTATTGGGCTCGCGGTTATGTTGGCTGGAAAGAGCATGAAAGGTTCAAGCCGAACTCAGTCCATTACGACCTGGCCCGCTTGTCCCCACATGCTCTCATCACCCAAAACGTGGATGGCCTGCATGCTGCTGCGGGGTCGAATTCGGTTTTGGAGCTCCATGGTTCGCTGAACAGGGTTGTGTGTCTTTCCTGCGGGCATGGTTTCCACAGGTCATGGATGCAGCGGGAGCTTAACCGGTTGAATCCGGGGTTCTTGGAGAGAACTCTACTGACCCGGGACGATATTGATCTGAACCCTGACGGCGATGCGGATGTTGAGGAGACTGCGGGTTTCCGTGTGCCTGACTGTCCTGTGTGTCATGGGCCCTTGAAGCCGGCTGTTGTCTATTTTGGCGAATCGGTGGCGCGGCACGTTTCGGAGGCTGCGAGGGAGGCGGTTGATGAAGCCGACGCCGTCCTCGTTTTGGGATCGTCCCTAGCGGTGCACTCTGCTTTGCGGTTGGTTCGTCGTGCCGCGAAGGACGGAAATCCAGTTGTGATCGTGACTGATGGGCCCACCAGGGCGGACAGTTTGGCGACTGTGCGCATCGTTGATCGGGTCGCGCCATTTGTGGCCGGGTGGCGGAAATACTGGGAGACGGAAAGTGGGGCGGCTTCGTAGCTGCGGGCCGCTTCGTGAAAAACGTGAAAGGTCGCTGATAGTTTAGGGTGCTATACTATTTGCGTGGATGAAATGACGCGGCATTCTCCGGATTCCGGGCGACCGCAAAAAAGGCCTGTTCGGTTCCGAATCGGCGTTGGTCTTTTGGTGCTCTATGTGCTCATGTGGGTCGCGGCAGGGGTCATCCCGTTCCTTCCTTTGACCCTGGCCACAAAGAGCATGATCATTGCCGCGGACTTGGGGGCTGCTGAGGTGGTCGCTGTATTGGGCCTAGTCCTTGTGGGTAAGAAGGCGTATCAGGCCATGAAAGATCGGCTTTTGCGTTGGCGCCGTCGAAAAGGAGGGTAAGCCTGAAGATGCAAGACGCGGATGCGGAACAGATAGCGCAGAAGGTGAAAGGGCTGGTCAAGGACGTGTGGCTCGCCATAGAAAAAGCGGGGGTTGACTACAGCGACCCGGATCTTACCGGCCAACAACACATCGTTATGAATACGATAATCGAACAGCCGGGCATCTCCGCCACAGCACTTGCGGAGACATTAGGCGTTACGAAGGGTGCGGTTAGTCAACATCTCTCAGTTTTGGAGCAGCGTCATTACGTTCGGCGCAGACAGAGCTCTGAGGACGGCAGAAAACAGGTGTTAGAACTAGGTGAAAAGGGGAGGGTCTACAGAGACGGGCAGGCACGTTTCGAAAAGCTTGTGACGGATGAGCTCCTGTTGGGCATGTCCGTACATGAACTGGGTGAGGCTGCGGCTTCACTGGGCAAGCTCAAAGCCGCTCTAACGGTCGACTGACAGCCAGGATAGATACAGAAAAAGCCCCGCTTTCGCGAGGCTTCCTGTGGCTCCGACGGGCGTCGATCCCGTGACCTTTCGATTTTCAGTCGAACGCTCTACCAACTGAGCTACAGAGCCGAAAGTCGGCCCTAAGCCGACTCTCCGCGACCCCGACGGGACTTGAACCCGCGACCTCCGCCGTGACAGGGCGGCGCGCTAACCAACTGCGCTACGGGGCCTAACCTGGAAACAGTTTGTGCCGCTTCCAAGACCATCCGGAAGGTTATCCCGGTAGGTGGCCTGGCAATCATTCTATTGCAGAACTCCTGCCACTCCAAAATCGAATGGTGAACCTTAGGTCACATTCTCCTCTGAAGGAGTACCCCCAACGGGATTCGAACCCGTGTCGCCGCCGTGAAAGGGCGGTGTCCTAGGCCTCTAGACGATGGGGGCCTAGAAAACTTCTGTTCAAAATGAACTTCCGTCTCCAAGACGAAAAGCATACGTTAGCGGCCGCCCTCGCACAAATTGATTCCCAGGACGCGCCCAAAGTCACAATTGTTGACCTCCACGAACCGGCCTGCGCATTTCAGCGTGCGTCGCTCCGATAAGTCCGTAGGCTGAACTGTGAGCCCGGTTACTGAAACCCGCGCGTCCCAGGAAAACAGCAAATGGTGGGCATAGACGCGGGTCTAAGTAGCCCCGGGGATTGTGTTGTAGTCAACGCTGACATGCCACCCGTAAGGAGGCCCACGTGTTCGCATTGCATCTAACCGGCGTTGTTGCCGGTGGAATCGTAGGCGCGGTTTCCGCTCTGCTGTTGTTCGGGATTGTCCGGTGGGGGGTGCGTCGGTCGGGCTCGGTGGTATTCGAATTACTTTCAAAGAAAACCAGACTTCCACTGGTTGTTCTAACCATCGCTCTGGGGGCTTGGGGTGGCTTCCTTCTGAGCATGCCGGAGCTACCGGACTTGCTTGAGGATCATGTCTCGCACGGTTTACTGATGCTGATCATTGCGGCGGGCGGTTGGAGCGTTTACGCGGGCCTAGGGATCCTTGGAGACGACCGACTGCTCAGCGACGTCACCACCGGTAGAGACGTGCGCCGCTTCAAAACCCAAGTGCAGATCCTGCGGCGTGTCACGCAGGCGACCGTTGTCATCTTGACGATCCTCTTCATCCTCCTGACGTTCCCGCAAGCGCGCGCACCCGTTGCCTCAGTTTTGGCGTCGGCCGGCCTTCTGTCAGTTGTTGCGGGTTTGGCCGCTCAGACGACGTTGGGGAACATGTTCGCGGGCATGCAGCTCGCGTTCACGGATGCGTTGCGCGTGGGGGACAACGTCCTCGTCCCCGGAGATGACCAGCCCGGCAGCGTTGAAGAGGTGACACTCACGTACGTGGTGGTGCGAATCTGGGATGAACGCCGCCTGATTCTGCCGTCCAGTGACTTCACGACGAAGAGTTTTGAGAACTGGACGCGTAGGTCGGCGGCACAGCTGGTTGGGTTCAACATCCAGGTGGATTGGAGGGCGCCGGTCGCGGAAATCCGCGCTGAAGTGGAACGACTGTTGGAGCACACGGACCTTTGGGACGGGCGCACGTGGAGTGTCCAGGTGTCTGATCTGTCGGGTCCGTACATGACGTTGCGGATTGTGATTTCGGGAGAGAACTGGGCTCGGCTGCAGGATCTGCGAGCCTACCTCCGCGAAAATGTCGTGGATTGGGTTTGCAAAAATGCGCCGTGGGCGATACCCAGGGAGTTCATCACGGTCGCGGAAGGGAAGACCCTGACCGCCCACCTGGCGACGGATCAGGTTGATGAGTCCCTGCTGACTGATCCGACGTTCACAGGTCCCCTTGGCGGTGGGCGACTAACTAAAGAGCAGCTCTTCCAGCCCGACCCGGACAGCCCTGCGGAGATGGCGGCGCCAGCCAAACAGGGAACGCCCGGTGCAGGCCTTTTCCACGGGACGAAAGAGAACGATGAGCGCGCCAAGATCTACGACGGGCCCGGCAAACAGACCCTGTGGCAGCGTACTTTGCTTTCCATTCAGCGCGACGCGGCAGAAGCGGGGCTGCCATTGCACGGGAAATTTGATGACGAGGTCGTAACGCGCGCGAACCAGCAGAAAGGAACCCAGGCGCCCCAGCCCGTGGATGAAGGTAGCAAGTCGGGCGAGGGCGGGAGTAACTTAGATAGCGGAAGCAACTCAAGTAAGAGCAAGGACGCGTAGCGGGCGCGGGCGGCGAAAGGGGCGACTCATGAGTTATCAGGTTGATGAGGAAGCGTTGCGTGCACGGCTGAGCCCCATGGCGTTCAAAGTCCTGCGGCACGCGGCAACGGAGCGCCCGGGCACGGGTGAGCACCTGTATGAGGAGCGGCCCGGCACCTACTTCTGCGCCGCTTGCGGTCAGGAACTGTTTGACGCCTCCACGAAGTTTGACGCGGGCTGTGGCTGGCCCTCATTCTTTGAGAATAAGCCAGGCGCGGTGGTGGAGAGTGTTGACTACATCCTGGGATACCCGCGAACTGAGATTCGCTGCTCACGATGTGATTCCCACCTGGGACACGTGTTTCCGGACGCCCCGCAGACGCCGACGGGCCTGCGCTACTGTATGAACTCGGTGGCACTGGACTTCGTGCCGACGGATGACGAAACGCAAGGGACGCCCTCGAACTGAACGAAAACCAGGTAAGCGCCGCTGGTGGCGCGTCGATTGGCGCGCGCATTCCCGCCCCGCTCCTCTTCATAGTTGCCGCGCTTTTTCAGTATGTTGGCGCGGCCATCGCGATCGGTCTGTTCGCGATTATGGCGCCGGCCGGCGTGGTGTGGTGGCGGATTTTCATTGGCGCCTTGGGGATGGTCCTTGTGTGGCGTCCGTGGCGTTTGCGCTGGTCGTGGGCCTCTTTGGGGGCAGCGCTGATTTTCGGTGTGGCGCTGGGCGGAATGAATCTGCTGTTTTATGAAGCGATCGCACGCATTCCTTTGGGCGCGACCGTTTCCCTGGAATTCACGGGCCCCGTGGTCGTGGCTGTTTTTCGAGGGCGGGGCCTCCTCAGCAAACTCTCAGCCGCTATCGCCTTTGCGGGCGTCGCGCTGATTGGCGGCTGGGGGCTGGACCTGAGCGTGCCGGGGGCAACGACTGGTTTCCTTTTTGGGCTCTCAGCGGGTGCGGCTTGGGCGGCGTACATTCTGTTGGGTGCCAAGATCTCCCAGTCTGCGCCCCCGGGCCCATCCCTGGCACTTGGAACCTTGATGGCGAGCGTCCTTTTCGCCCCCTTCCTGTGGGGGAGTCTAGGTTTTGGCGAGGGCGCCCTAGGAGGCCTTTTCCAATCCGCCGGCGGTGCACCGGGAGCGGCGTCCGGTTTTGCGGGAGCGGCATCCGGTTCGGCGGCTGCGTCATCCGGCGTGGAGGTTGCAGCGGCCGGTGCGGCGGTTGCCACCATGGCGCCCGCCTTAGTCCTAGTGGCCCTGATTGGGGTGGGGCTGTTCTCAAGTACCATTCCCTATTCAATCGAGGCCGTCGCGTTCTCCCGGCTCTCCGCCGCTATGTTTGCGCTGCTCACCGCGCTCTTGCCCGCCACATCCACGCTGGTGGGGGCGGTTGCCTTGGGGCAGATTCCTTCCGTGGGGGAGTTGGTGGGCCTAGCAATGGTGTCGGTCGCGGTCTGGCTTGCATCCCGTAGCGGGGACTGACCCGGCAACCGTGCCGGATAACCAGTTCGCAGACCGGCCACTTGCAAGCCTCACAGTTCGCAGACCGGCCCAGTTTTGGCCGTATCGCCGAAAAACGGCCGCAACGTTAGCTAACCGGCCCCTTTTCGGAAACGTCGTTGGCTGGGCCCGCGGCTTCAGCTTCCAGAGTCTTCGGCCTCCAGAGCCTTCCGCCATGAAGGCCAGGGCGTTAGATCGCCGTTGTCGCACAGCTATAGCGACGATCTAAGACGACAGCGGCGATCTAAGTCGCACGGGAGCTAATTCGGAACCGAAAACACGGTGCCGGAGGCTCCGCCACAGGGTGTCGCTACAGAATTAACTCCGTTTGGCGGTGCCGCGCCACAATAACCAGGAAAACGGACAACAACCAGGAAAACAATCACTGTTCTGAAACAACAAACAGCCCCACTCACAACAAGCAGGAAAACTGGGTACCTCCCTGTGGTTGCCACGAATGGGAAGATGCACAACAGCAGGCGCGGCGCGGAGCGACCCAGTTTCTGCCGCAACCTTCGATAGTTGCCCCACGTCCCTCATATTTGCTTCTGTAACGCTAGGCCCACCCAGCACGCCGCGAACGTTGTGCCCGTTTTGCAACGTTGTGCCCGAAAAAGGGCCGTTTAGCGAACGTTGTGCCCGTTTTGCAACGATGTGCCCGCCGTCGAACGTTGTGCCCGGGCACAACGTTAGTTTCTTGACACATCGTTATCTGGACGCCATCCGAAGGCGATTTTCGAACG
>CAZTTD010000032.1:13978-21710 GCA_964616925.1 uncultured Actinomyces sp. | reverse complement strand
AGCCCACGGCGGCAAAACTGTCTCCACCTGCGCGCTCCGGCCCGGTCCCCATATGACCGCTGTGGATCTAACTTGGGGAAGCCTATGCACCTTTGAGGCAAGCGCCTGTGCCGCATCTTCCGTGGGAACCATTCCCACCATGGTGGGGCCAGATCCCGAGAGCAGCCACGCGCAGGCTCCCGCACCCTCCATCGCTTCTCCGACTTCTCGCAGTTCAGGACGCATTTCGAAGACGGTCGACTCAAGGCCGTTGATCAACCAATCCCCTACCTGCATGCCAGGAGATTGGAGGCCCGCAAGCAGTTCCGCGTCCATGGAGAGCCCCGGAACAGAAGCATTCGCACTGCGGGGCACGCGGCGCTGTTCGTTGTTCAGCCCAACGGACCGCGACTGACCGCCAATCCCGGGATCTGCCCCCGCTCCGTCGCGCAGCCCAGCGGACCGTTACTGACCGCCAATCCCGAAATCTGCTCCCGCTTCCCCAGCCAGCCCAGCATCAAAGGCGCGAAAGACAGTAGGGGTCGACAGGCCTTCTGTTGCAAATGCTGCAACCCACCACCTTGAATCCGGCCCGGGTGCATCCGTGCCCGGTTGGAGGGGTGTCATTTGGTCTCCGCGTCCGAGCCCCAGCGCCAACCCTCCGACCACGCATGCAGGAACATCTGCGCCCAGGCTTGCACCAATCTGCGCTAGGTGCGCGTTTGAATGCCCAAGGTCATTGAACTGGTTCATCGCTACCAAAGTGGCCGCAGCATCGGCGGATCCGCCCGCCATTCCGCCCGCCACAGGGAGTGCCTTATGGACGGTTATGTCCAGCGCCTGCCCGTCCCGCGCCAACAGCGTCGCCGCGCGGACAGCTAGGTGGTTCGGACCGTCGTGCACGGAGAACGCCCTCGTCTGCGAGGGATCAAAAACCAGATCAGTTGTGCCAGGTGCCTGGGAATAGAGGAGTGTGCGCACCGACAACCCGCCGCCGCTCACGCCCTCCCTGATTACCACGTACTCCCGAAGGCTCACGGCCTCAAAAACACTTGAAAGCGGATGGTACCCATCGGCGTTAGGTGGTCCCACAAGGAGCGCGAGGTTTATTTTCCCCGCAGCAGAGGCAATAACGGCGGTCATGAGGATCGCTCCGCCGCAAGCGCCGCGGCCAGCGCCACGAAGTCTGAAATTTCCAGCTCCTCCGGGCGGGACTGCGGATCCACCTGCGCTACCGCAAGCGCGCGAGCCAACACCTCAGGACCCCCCGCCACCGCCCGCAATGAAGACCGGACCATCTTCCTTCTCTGTTCAAACGCAGCATCCACCAGCGCAAACGTGTCGCGCCTCAAGCCCTCACCCCCCGGCCGGTCCACCACCGTCAGCGACACCAGTGCGGAGTCAACATTCGGTTTCGGCCAGAACACGTTCGGCCCAACTATCCCCGCGCGCTTCGCCGGCCCGTACCACGCCAGTTTCACGCTGGGCGCCCCATAAGTTTTCGACCCCTTGCGCGCGACCAGCCGATCCGCAACCTCCTTTTGCACCATCACAAACGCGGACCGCAAAGAAGGCAGCCGCTCCAGTGCAGTCAGAAGGATCGGCACGGCCACGTTATATGGAAGATTCGCGACGAGGGCGACCGGCGGCGCAGTAAAGTCCTGCGATTGGATGTCGAGGGCGTCCTTATTTATTACAGTCAGCCTGCCCGCCCAGCCGGGTGCCATTTCTAGGACGGTGCCCGGCAGTGCGTCGGCAAGTGCACGATCCAGTTCAACCGCAGTCACATTGGCGCCTGCCTCCAGCAGCCCCAGGGTTAAGGAACCAAGGCCAGGGCCAACTTCTAGGACTTCGTCATCCTTAGCGACCGGCGCCCTTGTAACAATCATCCGCACGGTTCCAGCGTCATGGACAAAGTTCTGTCCCAACTTCTTAGTGGGGCTAACGCCAAGGCGCTCTGCCAAACCGCGAATCTGCACGGGTCCCAGGAGTTTCCCTGGCTCCGCCTGCTCTCCCATTGCCCTCCGCACCATTATGTCGACGCCTAAGCCACCTTTCCCCAATAAGTGTACTTGGTAACAAATAGGTAACTTCCTGAACTAATCGAGTTTTCCGCTTGTACCCATTTAGTTTGTTTGGTTTACTAATCATGTAACGCAGAGGTTGAAACGGAGGTTGGCATGGTTTTCACACCACCCGCAATGGCAGTGCGCCAAACAAATGCGGACCGCAAAGCGCTACCGCGCCACGCCCGCGAACACAACCGTTCCCTCATTGTGCGCACGCTCTACCAGTCGGGCCCGCAGAGCCGCGCAGACCTGTCTCGTGCAACGGGACTTGCAAAGGTCACCGTTTCCGAACTTGTTCTGGAACTACTGGAGGCTGGCTTCGTACGTGAGCTTGGTCCCCGCGCTGCCAAAGGCCCGGGTAAGCCTGCTGTCATCCTTGACCTTGCATGGGACGCATTCTTAGTTGTGGGCATCGACCTGTCGGAGCATGATCTTATCCGCGGCGCTCTCATGACAATGGATACCAACCTGATTGAAGAGAGCTTGGTCTACCGAAACGGTGCCACTGGCTCCGAAGCAGTCGACCTGCTCCTTGAGGTCATTGACCAACTGCTCCAAAAAGCAGACCGCCCGGTGCTTGGCATCGGTGTTGGCACGCCGGGCATCGTCGACCTTTCGGGTGTGGTCCAATACGCCCGCAACCTTGGCTGGTCAGATGTCCCCCTCAAGTCTTTGATAGAGGAACAGTTCTCCGTGCCAACGGTCGTCCTGAACGACGCGAACCTGGCCGCTCTTGGTGAACAACTGTACGGTGAAGGCGCAGATGACTTCGTCCTAGTAAAGGTCGGCCAAGGTATTGGCGCGGGCCTCATTCTGGGCGGCGCCCTGATGCGCGGTGCGCGTCAGACGGTGGGCGAAATCGGCCACCTAGTGGTCACCCCAGACGACGGTCCCATTGAGGCTTACAGCCCCGACCGAATCCTGGAACGCTGGCTGGCCGTGCCGGACCTGCGTGCTCGTTTAGAGGAATCCGGACGTGAGCGGGAAAGCGTCCTACGGGAAGCAGGCGCGCGACTAGGCTCCGCCCTCGCCCCGATCGTCGCCATGATCGACCTGAACGAAGTCGTTCTCTACGGACCCGAAGACCTCCTTGACGGACCTCTTCGTGACGAAGCGATGGCCGTCATCGAATCCCGAACACTCCCTCAAACCCATGAGAACCTGCGGGTTCGCCTCAGCACAGAAGGCTCACGCCTTGTGCTGCTGGGGTGTGCGGCGCAGGTCCTCTCCACATTCCTAGGCGTCGTAAGAAACACGGCGCCCCAGGCAAACAACTGATCTCTCAGCAAAGAAACAAACGAAGAAAGGAAACATGATGAATCGGAAGCTCGCCGCATTTGGCGCCGCTTTTGCAGTGTCCGCCATGGCCCTTGCGGGTTGCTCATCCGGAGCAAAGTCGCCCGCGGAGCAGTCGGAAGACGCCTCGGGAGGCGCCACCGAAGAAGGTGCAGCGGGCGATGTCCGACTGTGGCTGATCGGTGGGGACACCCCGGACGAACTGCGTGACTGGCTGGTCGAAGAGTACGCAGGCCGCACGGGTGGAACACTGAAGATCGAAGAGCAGACGTGGGGCGACATCGTCACCAAGCTCACCACTTCGATGCCCGATCCTTCCCAGACTCCTGACGTAACCGAAATCGGGAACACCCAGTCCCCGACGTTCACCAATATCGGTGCGTTCATGGAGATCGATGAGGACTTCTACAAGGAACTGGGCGGCGACGACCTGCTTCAGTCCTTCGTTGAGGTCGGCGACGTTGATGGAAAGCACTACACGCTCCCCTACTACTTCGGATCCCGCTACATGTTCTACCGCAAGGACGTTTGGGGCGCTGCCAACCAGGAGCTGCCGAAGAACCTTGATGAGTTCAACAAGTCTGTCGTAGCAATCACGGAAGACAACCTAAGCAACATCGCGAACTTCTCCGGCTTCTTCTTGGGCGGCCAGGACTGGCGTGATGGCATCTCCTGGATCTTCGCGAACGGCGGCGAAATCGCAGTTCAGGACGACTCCGGACAGTGGAAGGCCACCCTGGATTCCGATGACACCGTGAAGGGTCTGGAGCAGCTCCAGGACATCTACCAGAACGCCTCCAACGCTCCTAACGACATGAAGGACGCGAACCAGTACCAGTTCATCAACGACTCTGACGCAGTTGTGGACGAGGGCGGGGAAGAGACTGAACTTTCCCTTGCTGCCGCAACCATCATGGCGCCGGGCTGGGCCCACTGGTCAATTGGTGACCTTGTTGAGAACGACGAGGGCGATATGGTCCGCGAATGGAACGACGACGTGTTCGGCGTCTTCGCACTGCCAGGCAACGACGGCAAGCCCGCCCCTGTGTTCGCAGGTGGATCCAACATCGGTATCTCTGCAAAGACCCAGAACCCTGAAGGTGCCAAGGAAGTTATGCGCCTGATCTTCTCTGAGGACTACCAGAAGATGCTTGGTGAGAACGGTCTTGGACCGGCCAACCAGAAGTACGTTGACTCCCTTGGTGACGACATGTTCGCCCAGGCTCTGATTGAGTCCGCTTCTAACTCCAAGCTCACCCCCGCTGCGCCAGGTTGGGCCGCGATTGAGCAGGCTGGTCTGATGGAGGAGTTCTTCTCCAAGATCCGCGACGCTGCCGACCTGAAGGCTCTTGGTGCGGAGTACAACACCGCACTGGATGCCCTGCTGAACGGCTAAGCGCAACTAAGTAACAGAGGAAGGGGGGAGGTGCCCGCCACCTCCCCCCTTTCCTATACCCAAAATCACCCGACAGGGCCTATAGCCGCCCCCGGTTAGTGCCACAAACCCCGCCCCCACCGTTGTCACATCCTTGAGGTACCCATGCCATCTGAAGCAATAGAGGTGAGCGTCTCCGGCAATGTAGCCCCGGAGCCTGCCCCGAAAGCCCCAGAAAACGTCCAAGTAAAGAGGCGTTTCTCCTGGACCCCCTACATTCTTATTATCCCGGCCATACTCATTGTGTTGCTGGCCCTGGGATACCCCCTAATTTGGCAGCTCATCACCTCTATGCAGAAGTTTGGGCTGGCCCAGCAGTTCGGAACCGCCGCCCCGGAGTGGGTGTGGTTCGACAACTACATCACCCTCTTCTCAGACCCCTACATGTGGAAGGTTGTCTTCCGCTCCATAGCGTTCTGTTTCATAGCAGCCATATCCACAATGGCCATCGGCCTGCTCATGGCCCTTCTGATGAAGGCCGTCCACGGAGCCATCCGCATCGTTCTGCAGATTGCACTCCTGCTGGCGTGGGCTATGCCCGTCGTTGCCGCGATGACCATCTGGTCCTGGCTCTTCGACTGGCGCAGAGGCCTGGTAAACCACATGTTTACCAAGTTCGGCGTGAACATGACCGGCTACAACTGGCTGGCCCAACCCATCACGTTCTACCTGGTTGCCGTGATCATCGTGGTTTGGATGTCCGTCCCCTTCGTCGCGTTCTCCATCTACGCCGGCCTCACGCAGGTTCCGGATGAGGTCCTAGAGGCCGCCGCCATGGACGGCGCCTCCCCCTCCCAGCAACTCCGCCTCATCATCATGCCGATGATCAAGCCTGTCCTGGGCATCGTGTTCCTTCTGCAAATCATCTGGGACCTAAGGGTCTTCACTCAGATTCGCATGCTGCAGGACCAGGGGTCCATCGCATCTGAAACGAACCTCCTTGGCACATACATCTACCAACTGGGCGTCGGCAGCGGCAACTACGCGATGGCCTCCGCTGTCTCAATCTTCGTCCTGATTCTCACCGTGGTTCTCTCTTGGGGCTACGTCCGCAGCCTTATGAAAGAGGAGGAAATCTGATGTCTTCTGCAGCAGTCTCAACCGCGCCCAAGGCGCCCTCGAAAGCAAAATCAACAAAGAGCGGCAGTGGCATCAAGGTCGGAAAGACGCTCCTGAGCGTACTCGGTGTCTTCGTGGCGCTGGTCTGGGCGTTCCCGGTCTACTGGATGCTCAACTCCGCAATGCTGCCCAACGTCGTCCTCGAAAAAACGACGCCAACCTGGTTCCCGCTTGGCGGCTCCTTCAGGAACTTCGCGTCCGTATTCTCCCGCGGCACGTTCCTGACCGCCCTTGGAATCAGCGTCACCGTAGCGTTCATTACCGTCTTCGTCTGCCTGATATTCGCGTTCCTGGCGGCGCTTGCCATCAGCCGATTTAGGTTTCGAGGACGGAAATCCTTCGTCCTGGCCGTTCTACTTATCCAGATGCTTCCCGCCGAAGGCCTGTTCATTGCGCAGTACCGCCTGATGGGGACCCTGGGCCTTCTGAACTCCGTGATCGGTCTGTCCATCATCTACATTGCTGCAGTCGTTCCATTCACAATCTGGATGCTGCGTGGGTTCGTAACCGGAATCCCGGCGGACCTAGAAGAAGCCGCCATGGTGGATGGTCTCACCCGGACCCAGGCGTTCCTGCGAATCACGTTCCCGCTGCTGGCGCCCGGCCTGGTCGCATCTGGCGTGTACGCGTTCTTGCAAGCTTGGAATGAGTTCACCGTCGCCCTCGTCATCATGCAGGATCCCCAGAAGCAGACGCTACCGCTGTGGCTGCGCAGTTTTGTTCAGCAGTCCACGTCAAGGGCGATTGACTGGGGCGAGGTCATGGCCGCCTCCACCCTTGTCGCCGTCCCCGTAATCATCTTCTTCATGTTCGTCCAAGGACGCATGACCTCCGGTCTGGTGTCCGGGGCGGTCAAGGGTTAGGCCGCGAAGACAGTGAGCACAAGTACAACTCCGCCCGGTCTGACAATAGGGCTTGATATTGGCGGGACGAAGACGCTTGGGGTGCTGCTCCAGGGTTCCGGGGCGCCACTTGCAACCGCGGTGAAGCCCACCGCGCGCGAAAACCAAGGAGTGGTCGCAACAGCCGCGGACGTCGTTCACGAACTGGTGGACGTGGCCCAAGATGGCGAGGGCGCCCAGATCTCCAACAGCAACATCTTCGCGGTGGGCGTGGGTATCCCCGGAACGGTGGATCCGGCGACCGGAACCGTGAAGAACGCGGTGAACCTGGGGATTGCCGACCTGCACTTGAAGGAAGAGCTGGAAGGTGCCCTAGGCATCCACGTGGATGTCGCAAACGACGTCGATGCCGCGGCACTTGGGGCAGTGCATGAGCTGGGGCTGACCGGCTCTGTTGCCTACCTCAACATCGGAACGGGCATGGCTGCATGCCTGGTTCAGGATGGGCACATATATAAAGGAGTATCGGGGGTGTCTGGGGAAATCGGGCATATCCCCGTGGACCCTGCGGGCGTGAAGTGCCCGTGTGGTCAGACTGGGTGCCTGGAGACGCTGGCTTCCGGGTCTGCTGTGAGTAGGCTCTGGAAGTCATCGGAGAAACATGCGTCCGATTCGCTGCTCCAGGCCCACCTAGCTGGAGATCCGCAGGCCACAGAGGTTTTCAACATCCTTGCGGATGGCATCGCTCAGGCAGTGAGGCTCTTGGTCCTGACCTACGATCCGGAGGTCGTGATCATGGGCGGGGGCATACGCAAGATCGGCAAGGAACTGCTCACGCAGGTTGACGAAGTATTCGACCGGTGGTCGGAAGAGTCGCCCTTCATAGGATCGCTGAACCTTAGGGAACGCCTATTCGTGCTCCCGGAAGACTCCGACGCGGGGGCTGTCGGCGCGGCGCTACTGTCGCAGCAGAAGTAGGCAATCCGCGGGGC
>CAZTTD010000032.1:0-13878 GCA_964616925.1 uncultured Actinomyces sp. | reverse complement strand
CGGGGGCTGTCGGCGCGGCGCTACTGTCGCAGCAGAAGTAGGCAATCCGCGGGGCATCTCCTCAATGCTTCGGCCGCTCTCAAAATCAGCAAAGCGTACCATCCCAGTTGGGGTGGTACGCTTTCGCTTTTGGGCCAGCCCCTGCTACTTGTTCACGACCGTGGCCGCGGGGCCGCCCTCCTACCAGGTTCCGTACAGATCCTGAGAGTTGCGCATGAGGATCTCGCACGCCTCCTCGTCCTCGACCCCCCACAATTTCGCGATCTCGCGGACGGTGTACGGCATGGAATACGACGCGTTTGGCTGTCCCCGATGCGGCACCGGGGTGAGGTAGGGAGCGTCCGTCTCAACCAGCACCCGTTCGCGAGGCATCTCAAGGAGCGCCTCCCGCAGACCGGCATTCGCGGGGTAGGTCAACATCCCGGAAAAGGACGCGTACCACCCGTTCTTGGCCAACTCCTCCGCCATCTGGCGATCCCCGGAGAAGGAGTGGAACACGATCGGCTGCCCGCGTCGCGCCACATCTTTCACGACGCGCATGCAGTCATCGTGGGCGTCGCGGTCATGGATCTGGGTTGGCAGACCACGGGCGGCGGCCATTTCGAGGTGCGCGGCGAAGGACTCCTCCTGAGCCTCACGACCGGGGCCCGCCGTGCGGAAGTAATCCAAGCCCGTTTCCCCCACCGCGACCACCAGCGGGTCTGCCAGCTGCGCCGACAGATCAGCCAGCGCGTCGACGAGGGGAATGTGGTGTGCCTCGGCCTCGTGTTCATATCCGTCCGGAGACTTTTCGAGGTGGCCCGCGTGCAGGGCGGCCTCGTTCGGATGAATGGCGAGGGCGACCCGTACGTGGCGATGCGCCCTCGCTACCTCAAGCGTCGGTTCCCAATCCGGCAGTTCACAGCCGACGGTGATGAGGTGGGTAACGCCGACCTCGTTCGCGCGCTCCAGCTGCTCCTCAAGCGGCATTCGGTAGCCGTCCGCGCGGGGGATCTCTCCCTCGTGGGTCGGCAGGTGCGTGTGGTTATCCATGACGGGCGCCGGCAGGGGCGCGCCCGTGGGTGGCCAGGTTCTAGGCTTGCGTGCCAAGGTTGCTCACTCCCATTCGATGGTGCCCGGGGGCTTCGGCGTGACGTCTAGGACGACGCGGTTGATCTGGGGCACTTCAGCCGTGATTCTGTCAGAGATGCGCGCAAGGATATCAAACGGGATGCGGACCCAGTCGGCGGTCATCGCATCCTCCGTCCACACCGGGCGCAGGACGATTGGGTGGCCGTAGGTGCGCTGCTCATCAGTCACTCCGACGGACCGGACATCCGCGAGGAGCACGACCGGGCACTGCCAAACGAACTCATCCATTCCGGAGTTGGTTAGTTCTTCGCGAACGATGTAGTCGGCGTCGCGCAGGATGTCTAGGCGTTCTTTGTCGAGGGCGCCCACCACACGTACCCCAAGGCCCGGTCCGGGGAATGGTTGACGGGAAACGCTTGCTTCGGGGACGCCGACCGCGCGTCCGAGGGCCCTGATTTCGTCCTTGAACAGGGTGCGCAGGGGTTCAACCAACTCAAACTGAAGGTCGTCGGGGAGTCCGCCGACGTTATGGTGGCTCTTGATGTTGGAGACGCCCTCGCCAATACCCGATTCGATGATGTCTGGGTAAATGGTGCCCTGGGCCAGGAACTTCACCTCTGCGTCGGAGCCTTTCGCCTGGGCCGCCAAATCACGCTGGGCCTGCTCAAACACGCGGATGAACTCCGCACCAATGATCTTCCGCTTCTGCTCCGGGTCGGTTACGCCCTTGAGTTTGGTGAGGAACTGTTCTGATGCGTCAACGGTGACCAGATCGATGCCCAGTGCCTTCGCGAAGTCGTTCTCAACCTGTTCGCGTTCGCCCTTGCGCAAAAGCCCGTGGTCGACGAAAACACATGTGAGTTGGTCGCCGACGGCCTCATGGATTAGGGCGGCGACAACGGAGGAGTCAACGCCTCCCGAGAGGCCCAAGATCACCCGGTCCTTGCCCACCTGCTCCCGGATCTGGTTGATGAGTTCGGCAGCGATGGCGTCCGTGGTCCAAGTGGGGGCGACGCCCGCGATGGCTTGCGCGACGACGGCGTCGATGGTGGCGGCTGCGTCGCCCTCGCCCTCACGGGAGAAGAACACCGGCACGTCTTCGGCGGCGTCTACCCATTCGGACTCAATGTCTTCCGGAAGGTTCCCGGCGACGATGACGGAGACGGGGTCCAGTGCCAAGACGTCCTCGACAGTACGGTTTCGGGGCACGACCTCGGAGAAAACGTGGGCGTCGCGCACTTTCCGGGCAACTGCCTGTGCGTGTGTGGAGCCAAAATCGACGACTACTACTGTGGGATGCTCGCTGTTGTTCACGATCCCAACTTTAGCGGGTTGGGTGCGGGTGAGGGCGCCCCGCGGGGTTGGGTGCGGGTGTCCAGTGGCGGGTCGGCCGCGCGGGTGCGCCTGTCCAGTGGCACCGCTTGCCTGATCGAAGGATGTGGTGCGTGATCGAACGATATTCCCGGGCACAAGTATCGATCACCCGCCACATCCTTCGATCAGCCAGGCCCACACTCGGCAAAATCCGTCCGCGAGGAGCCGACGCACACCATCTCGTCTAATCCAAAGCTGCGGCGTTGGCGGAATCCACAGGTTGCGGAAATCTGGGTCGCGCACGATCATCCCGTGGCGGATGCTTTTGGTGCCACAGTTCCCGGAAGGATGAAGATGAGGGAGATTAGCATCGAGGATCTTGTACGTTCAACGCGCAATGAGAGGATCCGTGACAAAGAAATCCGCGAACGCGGACTAATAAAGGTCTTCCACGGGTACTACCTGCCCGCGTCTCTCGTTAACCCCGCAGCGCCACCCTGGGTCAAGAAGCGGGTGTTTTCGCGGGCTCGAACGATAGCGAGGATCGACTCACTCGGAACAACCAATCCGGGGTTCGCAACCATGGAATCAGCGTTGGTGATGTGGGGGTTGGACACTTGGTCTGCAGCTACCGACGTACACTATTGGCGCGCAAACCGGGTTGCCGCAGCTCCGATGCCTTTCCCCACCGCTACGGTACACGGGACCCGGATAGAGGCGGCAACTTCCTTCGAAATGACGGGAGTTCGGGTCCCGAACGCACATGGGGTTCCTTGTGTACAACCCGGGCCCATTCATTCTCCCGAACTGCTATTACCCGCGCGGCTGGCAGCACAATCAAACCCTCCCGCGGTATCGCGCCAAGCAGCGCCACCGGATCTCATCGGTTCCTCGCAGGTGCCGCCGTCGTTTGATCATGCTGAGTCGATGGTCGGCGGGATACGCACCGTATCTCTAGAAGAAGCCAGCGTCGACTTCATACGGTTCTCACATCCACTTGTCGCCTATTCCAACGTAAGCAACGTGCTGCGTCACCTCTGCGAGTACAATCCGTGGCGCAAACAACTCTCACTCCACAGAGCGGAAACGATCCGCGACACCATACTGGCCAGCTTCCATCAGGCCCCAGGACGACATCCGAAACGAAGCCTCGCACTTATCCGAGCAGCGGATCCCGGGGCCGCATCCCCGGGTGAAGCACTTATCCAGTGGCTCCTTCACGTCATGCTCCGGGGCGACGACCGCCCGATTGCTCGTTTTGAGTCCCAGTATGAAGTCATCGCTGGCGGCAGTCAGTACTTCCTCGATGTTGCGTTTCCCGAAATCGGACTTGGGCTGGAATTCGACGGACTCGGCAAAATGAACTTGGAAGGCGCGGAGAACGACTTCCGCAGGCGCCAAGCAAACTTGAGCCGGGCAGGATGGGCCCTACGCCATTTTCCCTCGGAGGATTCGAGGGCTCCGGAGCAACTGGCCCGCATGCTGTCCCAAGACCTAGTGAGTTTCGGTCTGAAGCCTCAGAGCTTGGGCGGGCCACTATGGCAGCCCGTGCCGCCTAAGCTCCTGCTAGCGGGCAGGTCCAATGGTACCTTTGTGCGGTAGCCGAACATTTCCGGCCCAACAACGCTTCCGTCAGCACTCGCACGCCCGTCGGGAACGGCTGATCGAAGGATGTGGTGCCTGATCGAACGATATTCCCGGGCACAAGTATCGATCACCCACCACATCCTTCGATCAGGCTCACTGGAGACTAGACCCGACGATATAAGAGAGGTGCTGCGGGGAAGAGGCGCCCCCAGCCCGGCGCAGCATGGCACCTAACTCTTCTGCCACGACGCCCACAGCGACGCATACTCCCCGCCGCGGGCAACCAACTCCTCATGGGTTCCCAACTCCGCCAGGCGGCCGTCGATCATGACCGCCACCCGGTCCGCATCCTGGGCCGTGTACAGCCGGTGCGCAATCGCAACAACGGTGCGCCCATCCAAAACTTTGGCCAGCGACCGCTCCAGAGACCGCGCCGCCGTCGGGTCCATCAGCGATGTTGCCTCGTCCAAAACCAGCGTGTGCGGGTCCATCAGCACAATCCGAGCCAACGCAATCTGCTGTGCCTTCCCCGGCGACAACACATGACCCGCGACACCGACGGGCGTGTCGACACCCACCTCCAACTCATCCACCCACGAAAGCGCGCCAACTGCCTCCAAGGCTGCGCGGATCGATGCGTCACTGGCATCCGCACGCGCCAACCGCAGGTTATCCGCGATGGTCCCCACAAACACGTGGTGCTCCTGACTCACCAAGACCACCTGTTTACGAAGGTCCTTCTCCGGCAGATCGACCAGGTCTACCCCACCGACTTGAACCGATCCTGACGAGGGCGGATGAATCCCCGCCAACATACGCCCCAACGTGGACTTCCCAGCGCCGGAAGGCCCGACCATCGCCAAGGTCTCCCCTGGAACTAGGTCCAAATCAACCCCGTGCAGGACGTCCTTCCCCTCCGTGTATGCATACCGAACGTCGCACGCCACCATCTCAGAGTTCTCCGGCTCCGCACCCGTCGCCTCCCGATCCGGCGCCACCAGGGACACACCGAAAATCCTCCCCAGGGAGGCCTGCGCAATCTGAAGGTGATCCAACCAGAACGTTATGTTCCAAATCGGCCCCCGCAACTGGTACGCATACATGGAAACAGCCGCAATCTGCCCCGCAGACACCAGCCCCAACGGCAACGCCCACGCGCCCAGCAAAATCACCAACACCACCGGCAGCGTCACGAAGAAAACCAGACCCATCAGCAGGTACACCCGCTGCCATGCGGTGTACCGCTCCAGGCGCCACGCCTCACGGATCGCCTCATCGATGCGACGGTTGCGCACCTCCTGCAGCCCCAGCGCATCCACAGTTTCCGCGTTCTCAATCGTCTCCGCAATAGCACCCGACATCCGGGCCCACGCGCTGCTTTCCGCCCGATACGCCGGAATGGTCCGCGGCAGATACCAACGCATCACCAAGTACGTCGGGATCACCGCCGCCAGCAAAGCCAGCGCCAGCAGCGGAGACTTCCACACCGAGGCCACCACCGTCACCAAAATCGTCGTCGTGAGCACCATGATCGCGGAGATTCCCTGGCGCACCATGAACTGCACCTGCTCAATGTCGCGCGTCGTCCGCCCCAGCAGATCGCCCGTCCCCGCCTCCTCAACTGTGGATAACGGCAGGTTCGTCACCGTCTCCACAAGCTCCTCACGCATCTGGGCAAAGACGGCCTCGCCAAAAATCCGCGACCTATACTCCGCAAAATACCCGGCCACCGCCCCAATCAGCACGAGGACGATCGACAACGCCACCATCCGCCCCACATACTCCGATGTTGTTCCCGCGCGGATCTTGTCGATGATGTCCCCCAGGATCCACGGCAGACCCACCCCGGCCCCCGCCGCGATCAGCTGCAGCGCGACCACAAGGGCGAAAACGCCCGCGTGCTGGCGTATCAGGCGCGCTAGGTTCGCGATGATTTGCCGCCCACTAGCTACTGGAAGTTTCATCGTTCCCTCCCGCCTCTCGCTCAATGATTCGCCGGTACAACACCGCCCCGGTTTCGCGTCGGGCAGCGCGTTCCTGCAGCTCCCGGTGGGTTCCACGCGCGACCTCAGCCCCGCCCTCGTCCAGAACAATCACCTGATCGCACTTCTCCAACCACAGTGGGGAGGCGGTGACGACGACGGTCGTCTTCCCCTCGCGCTCAGTTTTCAACGCCGCGGAAATGCGCTCCTCCGTGTGTGAGTCAACCGCGGACGTCGGCTCCACCGCCACCAGAACCGGGGCGTCAGCGTAGATGGCGCGCGCGAGGGCGACCCGCTGGCGCTGCCCACCACTCAGGTTCCGCCCTCGTTCCGACAGCCAACCCGCCATCCCGCCGGTGAGCGAGTCCAACACGTCGCCCGCGTCCGCCACGCGCATCGACTCCGCAAGCCGCGGATCGTCCGGCACGCGGTCCACGCGAAACAGCGTGCCTTCCCGCCGGGCGGCCTCCTCAAGGTGCTCGCGGTAGACCAGTTCCGTCACGCCGCGGACCTCCGGGTCGCGCGCGCTCACACCCCGCAGCCCCGCGTGGAGGGTGCCGCGGAACAGTTGCGCGTCATCTTCCGACAGCAGGATGCCCCGGCGAACGTCCGCAACGGGCAATGTGCGCAGGTCGCGGCCACCCGCGAGCACCTGCGCGTCGTCACTAATCCGCGTCAATCTCTTCGCGATTTCCGACGATGTGGCGGGCGAGGGCGCCACCAGCGCGCTCAGGATCCCCGGTTCCACCGTCACGCCCGACGTAACGTCCGTCAGCGGCACAGTTCCGAAGTCGATTCCGGTGGCGAGGGCGTCCTCATCCTCCTCAACCTCCCTGATGAAGTCCCCATTCGTCGGGGGCTCCACCGCGGAGAAGTCGGAAAGTTTCTTCGCGCCCACCCACGCGCGAGACCCGAGGTAAGCCGCCTGCCCAGCCACGTTGAACGGCGTGGACAGGTACGCGGTCATGCCTGCGAAGGCGACCAGTTCCCCGACGCTGATGACGCCCTCGAACGTCAAAAAAGCGCCAAGCCCGGTTACGACCGCGATGAACAACTGCGGAACGGACGTGCGCGTTATGTTCAGTGCAGCTTGGTTCCGGGCGACCCGCACGCCGGCATCGCGGACCTCCTGGGACTGCTCCCGGTAACGCTGGTTGTAAAACTTCTCCCCGCCGACACCGCGCAGGACGCGCAGACCCATCACCGCGTCGGTGGAAATCGTGGTGAGTTTCCCCTGCTCTTCACGCATTACGGCGAACTTCTTCTGCATGGGTTTGACTAAGAGAGCGATCCCCGCCAGCGCGATAGGCAGCCCAACCAGAACGACCGTGCCCAGGAGCGGCGACATTTTGAACATGACCGCGGTCACGACAATTATTGCGAGGACGGAAGAGATGACTTCCGCAACGAACAGGACCGCCGCTCCCACCATGTCCGAGTCGTTGATGATCCCGGTGACGACATCTCCGGCGGGCTTGTCCTGCTTGGCTGAGCGGCCGGCTCTGGAGATCCGGTGCGCGACGCTACGCGCCGGCCCGAAGCAGCCGTTCAAGAACGCTGTAATTTCCGCCACCTGGTTCAGGCCATCGCCAATGGCCATGATGAAAATGAGGCCTACGAATATGCCCAGCCACGCCCATGTGGGGCCAGTTAGACCATGTGCGATTGCGGAGTCAATGGACTCCCCCATGATGAAAGGAATGAGAGCACCAAGGACGGTGCCAACAGACAGCGCTAGGGTCTGGGCAAGAATCGGTCCGCGACACGACTTCATTACTTCGGTCAGGAACCCCTTCTGGGTGGTTCCGTAGAAGAGTGGGTCTCCTTTTGGGGCCCGGAGTGCCCGCGGCCAACGCCTGGGGGTTTTCCCCAGCGGAGGTAGGGTGATCCCCGCTTCTGCGGCACGTTCCACAAGGAAACTCACCGCGGGCTTGTCCGGTGATTGGCCCGTCGGGTTGGTTGGGCCCTTACCTGGTGATTGGCCAGCCGGGTTGGCTGCCGGTTTATCAGCCGGGTTGCCCGGGTTTTGGCCCGGCCCATTGTCCGCACGTTGGGACGGATTGGATTCGTGTTTGGTCACAGCTTGCCTCTGAGAAGTGAAAAGAATGTTTCGGGTGCGGGCGCGCCTCACCGCTGAATGGGTGCGCTTTTGTTTGCCAGGCCACAAGCGGCGGGCAAACTACCGGAAATCTTGAGACATGCCACTACACTACGCGGCTTTGAGCACCCCAAACAAATCAGGTTGCCGACTACCATGGGAAGTGAGCCAGTCAGATATGCGGTTCGTTTTCCAGGCCCTTTGGCGCAGATGCTACGGGGCAGTTAGGACAAGTTAGGTGTCTTCTAGATTTATGGTGCTCGGTGCTGACGCCGGGCAGGTCAGCCAGCAGGTATTTGAGGATCTGATGATCGCCCTCGAATCCCAAGAGCTGGGGCAGAACGCAAGTGAAATGGACGCGGGCGCGGGACAGAGTGGCGCCCAGATCGTGAAGAACCCGAAGGCCGCGCTAAGTGAAGCCGTGGTCTCTATTCGTTCAAACCAGGCCGGCGCTCTGGTTGTGCAGGGACTGTCATCGGTGGCGACGCCCTCTTTCGACACGCTCGGATGGAATCTGGATCTGGCGGCGTCTGCGGACCTGACGGTCGTTTACGCACTGGATGCCGCTGGGATGAGCGCGGGTCTGATTGAGCAGGAGATAAAGACTTTTGTTGCTCGCGCGGCTGCCCACCATGCGACGGTTACCGCAGTGGTTCTGTCGGGTGCGCGTGGCGTTGCGGTGGAGGTCAGTGACGTCACCGTTATTCAGGCGCCGGTTAGCGCTGAGGATGTTGAGAAGCTGACGGAAGCAGAGCCGGGCGCAGTGACTCCGCTGGCCTTCCAGGGTCAGCTTCTGGAGCGCGCGGGTGCCAACCGCAAGCGCATCGTTCTTCCAGAGCCGGAAGATGATCGCATCCTGACCGCAACCGCGGAGCTGCTGTCCCAGGGCGTTGCCGACATCATTCTGGTTGGTGATAAGAGCTCAATCGACGCGCAGGCTGAGTCTTTGGGTCTGGACGTGTCCGGTGCGACCGTTGTGGCTACCTCCGATGCAGAGTTGGCTGGTAAGTACGCTGAAGAACTGGCAAAGATCCGCGCTTCCAAGGGCATGACTTTGGAGCAGGCCGCGAAGATCGTGGAGGATCCGACGTACTTTGCGACAATGATGGTTCAGATGGGGGATGCGGACGGCATGGTTTCCGGCGCGACCCACACCACGGCCGACACGATCCGCCCGGCCTTCCAGATCATCAAGACGGCGCCCGGAACAAACCTTGTGTCTTCCGCGTTCATCATGTTGATGGCAGACCGCGCAATGGTGTTTGGCGACTGCGCGGTGGTCCTCTCCCCCGATGCCCAGCAACTATCCCAGATCGCTCTTTCCAGCGCCAAGACTGCCCAGGCGTTCGGGATTGATCCGAAGGTTGCACTGCTTTCGTATTCCACAAAGGGCTCCGGTTCTGGACCGTCTGTGGACATCGTGACTGAGGCCACGGAACTGGCGAAGGCGGCTGCGCCCTCGCTCCACATTGACGGACCACTCCAGTTTGATGCCGCGGTTGACGCCGCAACCGGCGCATCTAAGGCGCCCGGGTCCAATGTCGCGGGGCAGGCAAACGTCCTGATCTTCCCCGACTTGAACTCCGGGAATATCGCCTACAAGACCGCTCAGCGCATCGGCGGCGCCATCGCTGTGGGCCCAATCCTTCAGGGGTTGCGCAAGCCGATCAATGACCTGTCACGCGGCGCGAAGGTCGAAGACATCGTGAACACCGTAGCCATCACGGCGGTGCAGGCGCAGGCTGAGGAGCAGAACTAATGGCACAGACAGTACTGGTTATTAACTCTGGTTCCTCATCACTGAAGTATCAGCTGATTGATCCGGAAAGCGGCCACTCCCTGGCACAGGGTGTTGCGGAGCGTATCGGTGAGGAAATGGGGCACCTCTACCACCGCTATTCCGTGCGGGAAATAGATATCACAGAGCCGATCCCAGATCACGCGGTCGCGATGCGGATGATTTTGGACCTCTTCGAAGAGGTTGGGCCTCCGCTGGCTGAAGCAAACATCGTTGCAGTTGGGCACCGCATTGTTCAAGGTGGTCGTTACTTTGATGGTCCCGCCGTCATTGATGACCGTGTTGTGCGCCTGATTGATGAGCTCTCTTCGCTGGCGCCACTGCACAACCCACCCGCCCTCGTCGGAATAAAGGTCGCACAAGAACTGCTGCCGCAGATCCCGCAAGTCGCGGTGTTTGACACGGCGTTCTTCCAGAACTTGCCGGTGGCGTCGGCGCTTTACGCCCTCGACCGCGATATCGCTGAACGCTACTCCATCCGCCGATACGGCGCGCACGGAACGTCCCACAGGTTTGTGTCTCACCGTGTCTCGGAGATTTTGGGTGGGCGGGACCTGAAGCAGATTGTGCTGCACCTTGGAAACGGCGCGTCGGCGTCAGCCATTATTGGTGACCGCGCGATCGACACGTCGATGGGTATGACGCCGCTTGAGGGTCTTGTGATGGGCACCCGCACCGGCGACATCGACCCCGCCGTGACCTTCTACCTGCAGCGCGTTGCGAACATGAGTGTCGAGGACGTTGATGAGTTGATGAACCGACGCTCCGGCCTGAAGGGGCTCACCGGCGACAACGACATGCGGCAGGTGCGTGAGGTGGCCCGAAGCGGCGACCAGTCGGCGTCGAAGCGCGCACGTGAGGCGCTGGAAATCTACGTTACGCGGATCATCAAATACATCGGTGCCTACACTGCTGAGATGGGTGGGCTGGATGTGCTCACGTTTACGGCAGGTATTGGTGAAAACGACATTGACCTGCGCCGTGAGGTCTGCAAGCGGCTTGAACCCCTGGGGTTGCTGATTGATGAGGAGGCCAATAACCAGAGGCCTCGTAACCCGATCACGATTTCCAGGAAGGGCTCCGTCGCGCGCGTGATGGTCGTTCCAACGAATGAAGAGTTGGCGATCGCGACTCTTGCGATGACGGTCGTCTAGATAATCGAATGTTGGGGCCGCCCGGCTCGGATGGATAGTCTGGCTTGGGCGGTCCCAACCCATATCCGCAGGCCCCACGTCCCAGTTTTCTGCCCCAAGGAGTGTCATGTCCGATTCCATTTATGACCATGGGTTCGCCCGCGTTGGCGCGATTACGTTGCCCGTTCACCTTGGGGATCCACACCGGAACGCTCAAGAGATCATTGAGGCTGCGCGAAAGTGCTCCAAGCAAAGCGTTGCGGTTGCCGTGTTCCCAGAGTCCAGTTTGACCGGCTACTCCATCGATGATCTTGTCTTCGGCCAGCCGCTGCTATCCGCAGTCCGAAACGCATTAGACCAGGTCATCGCAGCTTCGGAGGACCTGTTCCCCATTTTGGTTGTTGGGGCTCCCCTTGAGCTGCACGACCGCCTCTACAACTGCGCGGTCATCATTCACCGGGGCAAGATCTTGGGTGTTACGCCGAAGATGCACTTGCCGACATACTCAGAGTTTTACGAGGAGCGCTACTTTTCGACGCCCTCGTCCCTCACCTCTGTGGAAAACGTGCGGTGGGACGGGCGCCTGGTCGCGGTTCCCGAAAAGTCCGGGCTGGGCGGGGCGACGTTGCGGGACGAGGGCGAGCGCGCCTTCCCCTTCGGCGCCTTCCAAGTGCAAGTTTTGGACGTGCCAGGCCTGGTGTTGGCGGCGGAGATATGTGAGGACCTGTGGGTTCCCATCCCGCCCTCGTCCGTGTCCGCGTTGCAGGGCGCGACCGTCATCGCGAATCTGTCGGCGTCTCCTGATACGGTGGGGCGGACCAGTACGCGTGGGTCGCTAGTTGAGGCGCACTCACGCGCGACGCTGACCGCCTACATTTACACGGCCTCCGGTTTTGGAGAGTCCAGCACGGACCTTTCCTGGGATGGGGAAACCTTAATTTGCGAGGGCGGGGCAACCCTGGTGCAAGGCGAACACTTCCGCCCGGGCGTCGATGTGTCGGTCGCCGATGTGGACCTTGACCTGCTGATTGACGCGCGACGCCAACAGAACACTTTTGCGGACAACGCGCGGATGGCTAATGTGCCGGCGCCAAGGGTGGTGCAGGTGAGGATCGATCCGCCCTCGACCGACATCGGGTTTGCGCGCTACGTGCCTGCGGCGCCGTTCCGCGCGGGATTCGGGAACGCGGAGAAGGAAGCGTTCGACATCCAGGTGTCGGCGTTGGTGCGGCGCATGGTTTCTATTGGGAACCCGAGGCTGATTTTGGGCGTGTCGGGCGGGTTGGATTCCACGTTGGCGCTGCTGGTGGCAGCGAGGGCGATGGATGTGCAGGGGCGCCCTCGCACCGACATTTTGGCTTACACGATGCCCGGATTTGGGACTACCGCGGTTACGCGGACAAACGCGCAGGACTTGGCTGAGTCGCTGGGCGTAACCTTTGCTGAACTGGACATTCGGCCGGCTGCGTCCGCGATGTTGCAGGCAATGGGGCATCCGTTCGGGAAGGGGGAGCCGGTCTACGACGTCACGTTTGAGAACGTGCAGGCGGGCCTGCGCACGGACTACCTGTTCCGCCTAGCCGGGCAACACGGCGGAATAGTGGTGGGAACGGGCGACTTGTCGGAGTTGGCGCTGGGCTGGTGCACGTTCGGGGTTGGCGACCACATGAGCCATTACGGCGTCAACGCGGGGCTCCCGAAGACGATGATCCAGCAGGTTTTGGCGTGGGTGAGCGAGGACGAGCCCTTCGGTCCCTACCTGACCTCCACGGTGCAGTCCATTTTGGAAACGGAGATTTCCCCGGAACTGGTGCCGGTGGGCGAGGACGGAAGTGGGCAGGCAACGGAGTCATTCATCGGCCCGTATGAGCTGCAAGATTCCACGCTTTATCACGTTCTGCACAGCGGGTTTGGGCCTGCCAAGATCCTGTTTTTGCAGAGGAAGGCGTGGGGGCATAAGTACTCGGATGTGGAGCTGGTGAAGTGGCTGGAGGTGTTCTTCCGGCGTTTCTTCCAGAACCAGTACAAGAGGTCCACGCTGCCGAACGGTCCGAAGGTAATGGCGGGCGGGTCGTTGTCACCGCGGGGGGATTGGCGGATGCCCTCCGACGCGTTGGCCGGGGCGTGGTTGCGCGAGGTTGAGGAACTGAAGACGGCGGTCGAGGGCGCCGGTGAAGCTGGAGCCCGGGCCGCCGGCGAAGCTGACCCCAGCGGTGTAGACGGGGCTGATCCCACGGCCGCCGGCGAAGCTGACCCCAGCGGTGTAGACGGGGCCGGACCCGTGACCGTCAGCGAAGCTGACCCCACCACCGCTAAGGAGGAGTCGCGATGACCTGGGTGACGTTCGTCCTCGCACTCCTGTTTGGTGTCGCCGCAGGTGGACTGTGGATTTGGGGCCGGGTTGCGGAAGGGAAACAGCGCGCATACTTGTTCGCCGGCGGGGCCATAGCCCTGATCCAGGCGTTGACTTTCGGCGTGATGGCTACGTATCCCTCGATACAAAGCCCCGGATACATTGTCGTTTTGGTGGTGGTCGGCGTGGGACTTGTTGGCTCGTTGGCGTACCTGGCAAGAAGGGCCGGGAACTAGACGACCCTCTGGGGGTCGCCGCCGCAAGGCTGTCTAGCGGGCACAACGTTAGCTAAACGGCCTGAGTTCGGGCACAACGTTCGCAAAATGCCTCCAGACGGCGCGCAGCTAACGATGTGGCACGGATCGAACGTTGTTCCCGGGCACAACGTTCGCAAAATGCCTCCAGACGGCGCGCAGCTAACGATGTGGCACGGATCGAACGTTGTGCCCGGGCACAACGTTCGAAGGCGGGCACATCGTTGCAAAATGGGCACATCGTTGCAAAATGGGCACATCGTTGGGAACCGGGCACAGGTGTATCCA
>CAZTTD010000031.1:0-22048 GCA_964616925.1 uncultured Actinomyces sp. | reverse complement strand
TGTCCTTATCCAGTGCTGAGGCAAATAGGGATGCTCCCACATTGTCGCCAGCGGAGAGGAACAGTGAATCACTGTAGGTTGCGTCCCTACGCAGTTTGTCCACGGTGTAACCGAAGTTAACTGTCGTGCTGCCAGAACTCCACGTCGTATTTCCAGATGTGTCCGTCACCCATTCGCCCTGCTTCAGGGCGCTGTCGTCACTGGTGAGACTGCCGTCTACACGTCCATGGAAGTCGTTGATGTTGAGCAGCGTCAGTTCTTTCGTCGCCGCAACGTCTTCTTCTGCCGCCACATCTGAGCTTGCACGGTCCTCAGGTTCTGGGGCTACTTCTTCCGGGGCTTCGCCAGCCTCTTCCCCGGGGTTGGCGATTTCGGGAGCTTCTGTTTGCGCACCATCTTCGGTGACTTGGGTGCTTACAGTCGGCTCATCGCCGGCTGGTTCGCCCGCCGCCATAGCTGGAACGGCAAGGGTTAGGGATGTACCTACCAGTGCTGTTGCAGCCAAAACGGAGGACATTCGCGAAACTAATCGCATGCCGTCTCCTTCGACTCTGCGGAGTTCATTCTCCGCACTTCTACGACAAAGTCGTAATGGACCGAGCTCCGCGCGAGGCACTACACCCCCGGCGTCCAAGAGCCCCCACGCGTCGCCCCTCTTGTAAAAGGTGGTGCATGGATGATCTAACTTACCGCCCCCTGACCATGTCCGCAACGGATGAGACGCGCCGGGGGCATCTGTTCGAAGAGTGTCGAAGACTGTGCAAAATCTACCTTGGGCAGGGCAAACGCATCGCTCCCCAACCCAGCGGCTACGCTCTGGGGGCGCAAAAAGCAATCCCCAGCGGCCGCGGCTAGGCGCGTTTTTGCACCTTTACTGCGCCCTATTTATGGGGATTCCGTTGGCTTTTGGGCGACGGAATAGGTTGGCACGCTTCGGGAACACACGAATGGTTGGCAGCCCCTGACTGATGATGTCCGGTTCCGTCATCTCATGACGTTCCTCCGGCGCTGCCTCAGCACCGAAAATACTAAGAATCCCGTTTAGGTATGCAGCTGTCGTCTCAGCGGCAGGGACCAGCATGTCCCTTGAGAGTTTGTAGACCGCTTTCGACTGCCGGAATGGGTCGACAATGTCCTGCTCGTCCGGAGACGCCATGGGTGGCACCATCCCCCGCTTCCGCGCGACCGCTTCAACCGCGGCATGCAAGGCGCCCGCTGAATCAGGCAGGCAATCCTCCACATCTTCAGGGGTTATGTACTGAGCTAAATGCGCGAACTCACGCAACGTGAAAGACTTCCGCACCGCCAAAGGGTCCATACGGGCCACCTTTCGACGATGCCCCCTGGACATGCCCAGAACAAGGTCCGCGATACCCAACTTTCCGGGCACCAGCGACTGCGCACGGTGATACTCCAAATCGGTTATGCCGATGCCCCTACCAATGGCTATCTGAGGTTCGGGAACCTTCCCATTAGGAACAGCCATCACGCCTGCGGAAGAGATACTGAAATACTGCTCCGGAAGATCCTGTCTTAGTACAGATTCCGCAAGAGGGGAACGGCAAATATTCCCCGTGCACACAGTCAGTATTCGAAACACGATGTAACCACCTTTGGCCAGCTTGTCTCTAGGACATCCTACCCACAACCAACGGCGCCGACCGTCCAAGATCAGTGGGTTGCCCCACAGGGCAAAGGCTACTCCGAAACTGAACGAACCGATCCTAAGATCGTATCTTTCCCACCCGGAACAGTCTTTGTCGGCTTCCGCCAAGTCGCCCCGCGCTTGCGGTCTTCACCGTTTGCAGCCGCAGATGCCTCAGCGTGAGCTTCTGAACCATAGGTGTAAGAGGTGTACCCGTAGGCGTAGGAGCCGGAAACTGGAACCATGGTCATGACGATGCCCAGCACCCTGGCATCAATACGGTCCATGGCCATCAGTGCCTCATTGAACGGATCCTTACGGACAACCCCACTGGCGGCCACCATCAGCGCACCACTGACCTCTTTAGCGATCAGAGCCGCATCCGTCACGACAAGCACGGGCGGAGCATCCACAATCACGTAGTCAAACTGCGTCTTCAGGTTCTCAAGTAACTCCTGCATCTCACTGGAGCCCAAAAGTTCAGACGGGTTCGGCGGCCTATGACCTGCGGGAAGAATGAACAGGTTGGGCTGTCCCCACCCCTGCAGGGCTTCACCCAGTTCCGCCCGCCCAATCAGGACGTCAGTAACCCCGACGCCGCCCTCAATCCCCATAAGGTCAGCAACGCGCGGTTTGCGTAAGTCGCCGTCCACTAAGCAAACCGTGGAACCCGCTTGCGCAATGGCTATGGCAAGGTTGGCCGCCGTGGTTGACTTACCCTCCGCCGGGCCCGCTGAGGTAAACACGAAGCTGCGCGGATTACCCTCTACGCGCAAGAATTGAAGGTTGGTCCTAAATGAACGGTACGCCTCTGCACGCGGACTGGTCGGATCATCCTGGACCAGAAGTGGGCGAGTAGACGCATCCGGGTCGAAAACAATCCGCCCCAACACCGGGTCATCGGTAATAGAAGCAATGTCCGCACGCGTTCGGATGCGCGTGTCGAGGACGGAGCGTAGCACCGCCAGACCAAATCCCAACGACAGACCTAAGAGGACACCAAGGGCTAAGTTGCGCTTCACGTTGGGGCTCTCTGCGGAACCAGGCACCTTCGCAGGTTGCACGATGTCCACCTGAACCCGCGCCGGCGACCCCTCACTGGGTTTCTCCAACTGGTTCATAACCACATCAGAGAATACGGAGGAGGTCGTGTTGGCAATCCGCGCAGCCAGTTCCGGGTCCTCATTCACCGCAGAAACGTTTATCAGCACCGTGTTAGACGGGGATGAAGCAGAAACTGCCGAAGTCAACTCACTTGAGGTCGGCTCACCACCCAGTTCAGCGGACACCCTGTCCATAACAATGGAGGTACCCACCACGTCCACGTAACTTGTGACTGCCTGACGCGCCCAGCTGGTCCCCTGTTGCATTTCGCCGATGCTGCTGTCGCCCGTGCGGACGGAAACATACAATTGGGCTGTTGCCTTGTAACTAGGCGTCTGGATCATGGACCACACGGCTGTTAGCCCCGTCACGACAAGCGTAGAAGCTAGGATCAAAAGCCAACTTTTACGGAAAATCCGCAGATAGTCCTGAAGCTCCAAGGTAAAGATTCCCCTCACAAGGCGGTATAGTACAGGCTGAGTCTAGCACCGGGCCTTAGTGGTTCCCTCGCTCCCTATGACGCTCCCCACGGCCAAACCTGTGAGATTTGCGGCCTTATTGGACCATCCGCGTACCTTAGGCCCGAAATAGCTCTTTCACTACGGACGCGCTAACGGGAACGAAACTTCCCAATTCTTCGCTTATACCAATATCGACTAGGGCGATGTTGCCAACCAAGTTACCTCTGTTTGCCAACGAATCTGCACTGAACGCCCTCGCCAATCCTTCTTTCATTCCGCCGAACGTAACGGTGACGTCCGCGGGGAGGACGACGGGCCCGGCTTGACCAGTGTCCGGGTGCAAGCCACTTGGAATGTCCACGGCAACAACCTTCGCAAGCAGCGCGCCCTCTTCATTGGCGCCGCCAACGGTAACGCCATCGCTTTCACCACTGCCACCGTTGCCAGCGGCAACGCTATCGGCATCTGCGCGGCTGCCGCCAAGGTCGTACGTGCGAACACGACCACTTTCCAGCAGCGCCCCCACTACCTGCGCGCCGGCCCCGCGCAGATCTGGTTGCCCTGATGTCCCCGTACCCAGAATTCCGTCGATAATGAGGTCTGCCTTGGCGATCACCGACGGGTCCCACTTCGCCGGGTCCGCACCCAACACCTGTACTCCGGCACGCAGAGCCGCCTCCATCCCACCTTCGTGCCACCGGCGCCCAACGGGAACCAGGTTCACTCTCGCCCCACGCCTAGCCAAACCCGCCCCCGCATACAGCGCATCTCCCCCATTGTTCCCGCTACCCACCAGTACGAGGACGTTCGGTGCCGCCCCCCTCCCATTCCACGCCACCATCGTCGATGCGACATGCGCCAATGCGGCGGATGCGCGCATCATGAGAGGAACGCCGGCGCGCAAGTAGGGTTGCTCTGCATCGCGAATCTGCTGGGCGGTAAATGTGGGGACGAGGACGGAACTGGCCACGTGCTGCACGCGAACCCCCGTCGTGTCACCGTCATCTTCCGAAAGCCGCTGGTCCGTGCTTACGGCCGCTGGTTGCTCCGATGTGACGGGTCGCTCCGACGTGGGAGGTCGCGCGACGGTTTTCGGGACCCCGCCGTCCCTAAGCGACTCCACCCCCGCAACCGCCGCGGCAACGGCGGCCCGCGCGGCCTCGGCGGTCGCGACCGGCTCTTCGCCCTCGCGCACAAACCGGAGAAACTCCGCCATGGTGAGCAGGTCCGCATCCCCATGGCCGCCCTCGTCCCCCTCAATGGTGAACTCCAGGTCACCTTCGGCCTGGAATCCATGGCGGCGGTTCCACACCCGGATCACTCCACCGGCGGTGTCCCCAAAGTTCTCCAGCCGCCCCTGATCCCCGATGACCGTGTAATTGCGCCAGTAATCAGGCGCGAAATGGCACTGTTGGTAGCTGGCCAGGACCCCGTTGTCCAGCCGCATCTGCATCATGGAAATGTCTTCGACGTCGATGATGGGGTTCATGTTCGTTTGCGCTCGAGGGGGCCAGTTGTCCCGCGAATACCAATCGCGCATCAGTTTTCCCGGATTCCCCTCCCGGCCCGCCGTCTTGTCGTACACCATCAGGGCGCCCAAACCCTGGACGATCTGGGAATATCCTCCCGCCAAATAATGAATGACATCTAGGTCATGTGTGCCCTTCTGCAGGAGCAACGTGGATGACCGGTCGCGCTGGGCGTGCCAGTCTTTGAAGTAGAAGTCGCCGCCGTCCCCAACGAAGTGGCGGCACCAGACGGCCTGTACCTCACCGATTAGGCCCTCATCAATGATGCGTTTCATCTGGGTGACGACCTGCATGTGGCGCATGTTGTGGCCGACGTAGAGGCGCGTGCGGGTGCGTTCGGCGGTCGCCAACATTCGGTCCGCCTCCTCCACTTTCAACGCCATCGGTTTCTCCAAAAAGACGGGAATCCCCGCCTCCAGCAACTGTTCCGCGATCGAGGCGTGGGTATCGTCAGGGGAACACACGATCGCGGCCGCCAACTCATCCAACGCGCATGTGCCATCTGGTCTGGGCGAGGACGCAGCGGCCAAGAACGCGTTGAGGTCGTTGAAATGGTGGACGCCCTCGCCAAATAACGTCCTCGCCCGTCCGTCGGAGTCCTCATCGGGGTCCACCGTGTAGCGCACCGCGGAGTCCGGCTCCAGCGTGCTTACCAGCCGCCCAATGCGCGCCCGAGCACCAACCCCCACGAGTAGAAAATCGTTTTTCGTCCGCCCAGATGTCACTGTCACGTTTCGCCCCTCCCCGCACTCCGCCCACGTCCAACTCAACAGGACAGGGGAAAAAGGTTGCCATAGAGTTAACGGTGATCTAAGTGAGGGGTATCATATGTATTACTCGAACGGCAACTATGAGGCGTTCGCACGGCCAAAGAAGCCGGAGGGCGTCGATGACAAGAAAGCGTGGATAGTCGGCGGCGGGCTGGCGGGCATGGCGGCTGCGGGATTCCTAATTCGGGACGCCCAGATGCCAGGAAAGAACATAACCATTTTGGAGGCCTCCAAAGTCGACGGGGGCGCTCTGGATGGTGCGGGCAACGAAGTCACAGGCTGGCTGCTGCGTGGCGGGCGCGAAATGGAGGCCCACTTTGAGTGCCTGTGGGACCTGTACAGGTCGGTTCCATCCCTGGAAGTCGACGGTTCGGTGCTGGATGAGTTCTACTGGCTGAACAAGGAAGACCCGAACTTTTCGTACAACAGGACGACATCTAACCAGGGCGAGCTGGGTGGGATTGACCCCAACTTCACCCTTGGGGATCGCGGCCGTAAGGACCTAACCGACCTGGTCCTGGCGCTGCCTGAGGACCTGTATGACAAACGCATCAATGAGGTGATGTCGAAGCGCTTCTTCAAGTCCAATTTCTGGTTGTATTGGCGCACGATGTTCGCGTTTGAGGAGTGGCATTCCGCCCTCGAACTGAAGCGTTATGTCCAGCGTTTCATCCACGACATTGTGGGACTGTCCGACTTCTCCGTTTTGAAGTTCACGCGCTACAACCAGTATGAGTCTTTGGTGCTGCCGCTGAAGAAGTGGCTGGTGGAGCAGGGTGTGACCTTCCGTAATGACTCAGCGGTTGTCGACATCCAGTTCGACATCACGAAGGACTACAAGCAGGCTTCCAGCCTCACGTGGATTCGGGATGGCAAGGAAGAGACGATGGAGCTAACCCGCGATGACCTGGTGTTCTTCACCAATGGCTCGCTGGTTGAGAACTCTAAGTGGGGGGATCATTACACTGCACCGGAGTTTGATCCGGAGATTCACGAGGGCGGAAGTTGGGCTCTGTGGCGCAAGATCGCGGCCCAAGACCCCTCCTTCGGCAACCCCGACAACTTCTGTACGCACACGGAAGAGTCCTACTGGGAGTCCGCGACTATCACGGTTAAAGATGAGCGGATCCGCAAGTACATTGAGCGCATCACGCAGCGGGCCACCAACACCGGGCGCACGGTGACCGGCGGTATCGTCACGGTGAAGGACTCCAACTGGTTGCTGTCGTGGACGATCAACCGGCAGGGCCAGTTCACGAACCAGCCGGATGACCAGACAGTCGTGTGGTTCTACGGGCTCTTCGGCGACGTCAAGGGCAACTACATCAAGAAGCCGCTGCGCGAATGCACCGGTGAGGAAATCACGCAGGAATGGCTGTTCCACCTGGGTGTGCCGGTGGAAGAGATTGAGGAGCTCTCTAAGGAAGAGAACGTCATCACCCGGCCCTGCATGATGCCGTTCATCACCGCGTTCTTCCTTCCGCGCAATGACACGGACCGCCCGCACGTTGTCCCGGATGACGTGGTGAACTTTGCGTTCATTGGGCAGTTCGCGGAGACGCCTAGGGATTGCATTTTCACAACGGAATACTCGGTCCGCACGGGCATGGAAGCGGTTTACAAGCTCCTTGACGTGGACAGGGGCGTGCCGGAAGTCTTCGCGTCCGTGTACGACGTTCGGGAGCTTTTGAAGGCCACCCACTACCTGCGCGACGGGAAGCCGCTGCCGATCCCGAAGTTGATTGGGAAGATGGTGGAGAAGAATGAGGCGGGCAGGATGCTGGCTCAGTATGAGGTCGTTCGGGCCGAGGGCGATGTGCCCCCACCATCTGGCGCCGTGCAGCCGACCGGTGCGTAGGGCGCGGGGGTAGCAGAAGACTCCATCTGTGGGCGGTCGACGGTTCAGGCGGTCGACCGCCTTCATGTTGTTAAGGCCCACGGCTGCCTTCGCCCTGCGAATCCCGCTCCGTCGACCGCGCCGCCGACAGTCCGCGGCGTCGGCCCCCTTCATGTTGTTAAGGCCCACGGCCGCCTTCATTTTGCAAGCCTCGGCTGCCGAGACCTTCGACTGCGATGACGCGCGCTTGTCGCCCCCAGCAACGCAGCCGATAAGAACTAGTGCCGGTGCGACCCCCTTTCTCTTCGGGGTTTGAGCTTGTGAACAGGAGATGTTCCCACTCTTCAGCAACGGAACTGGCCCACAGTCCCCTCTTTGGTGATCCCTCGCGCCTCAGGTGAGGTCGCTTGGACACACGTTGTGTGAGCTCAACACACACTGGGTGCATGCACAACGTGCGTTCAGCTCACACAACGTGCGTCCATCTCACACAATGTGTGTTCAGCTCACCTCGCGGTGCGTGCAGCTCATAGCGCGTTGTAACAAGCCGTCTGGCGTCGGGCTAAAACGACACGGAGTTGATCCGCGCTGCACATGCGGGATCCACACGACCAGGGTTGGGTCCGCACCGCTGTGGCAACTTATCCCGCCGCGACAGCGCGAAATGTGTTCTAGGTCTGTCAAGACCAAAGGAAACCACGTCGAGGCTACATTGCGGGGCCGAAGATACATACGGGGTGGCAAAAATGCAGTAAAAACGCTGTAAAAACGCTGTAATCTTTACCCCGTATGTACCTTCGACCCCCTGATGTACCCTCGAGCCCAAAGTCCAGCACAGCCGAAGGGCAGCAGCGCTCAAACTGAGGCAGGTAATCGTGCGGGTCCAGAAGCCCGGTTCCTCAGCGCTAGAGGACCTGCTCTGTATGGGCGCGGGCCCGATCTGTGTGGGCGCCGGCCCGCCCTGTATGGGCACTGCCCCGATCTGTATGGGCGCTGCCCCGATCTGCGTGGGCGCCGACCCGAGCCAGGCCGCGCGCCAGCACCCCAGCGTCAAAAGACCCGGTGGTCCCGGGCTGGAAGATACTAGATGTCGGATTAGATACTGGATAGCGGGTTAAATACTGGATGTCCTCTTAAATACGCGATATCCGGCCCATATATCGCGTATTTAAGAGGACATCGCGTATCTAGACAGACATCGCGTATCTAGCACGTGCGTCCCCGTGGATGGCCGCAGACCCCAGCCCCACCAACGCAGATCCTCGATCCTCACTGGAGACGCCCCGCGGCCGTCCGGCCCGTGATTACCGCGCGAGTTTCATACCGACGGTCAGAATGCCCTTGCGCACTTCTTCGTCTGACATCTGTCGTACCCACTCATCAACCGCGGGTGCGACTAGGCCGGACAGGAACATTGCGACCTCGACCTGCCTGGCGGAATCTCCACCGGGGCCAACCAGCATACGGTTCAGGCGTTCTAGGACCTCGGTCGCCTCAGAGACGACGGACATAGCAGCGACATCACGCAGGATAACGGAGTAGAGGTCACGGTGCGTGATTGCATCATCCGCTAAGCCGCGTACCAACTTTTCCACCCGCGCCGGACCCGGAGGTAAACCTTGGGCCTCCTCCACAAGCGTTGCCAAGCCTTCCATAGCGGGCCGTAATGCCTGCTCCACAATCTGTTTTTTGGTTCGGAAGTGGTAGTAGACAGCAGCCTTGGTGACCCCAAGTTCGTCGGCAATCATTTGCAACGATGTTCCGTGCACTCCGTGGACGCCAAACAGATCCAGCGCGGCACGCGTTATCTGGTCCGGGCCAGACTTCCCTCTGCTCATGAGCCAAACCTATCCCTCTCCCGCGCGGACCACAGCGCCTTGGCGTACCCCGCGGACCACCGCGACTTGGCGTACTCCGCGGACCACAGCGCCTTGGCGTACCCCGCGGACCACAGCCGCTTGGTCTCCCGCGCCGGCCACAGCCGCTTGGCCTCCCGCGCCGGCCAGGGCAACTTTGCAAGATTTCGCCCTCGCCCAAAAGCCTACTTGCCGATCGGCTAGTGAACCGGCAAAATGGACATACCATCATCTATCCAATGGAGTATTGAATGAGCAAAAACGAAATCCCCACGGGCCCCCAAGCGCACGACACAGAGGTCGACGTCCTGGTGATTGGATCCGGCACGGGCTTGGCGGCGGCGCTCTCGGCGAACGAACTGGGACTGGACGTCCTCGTCGCTGAAAAAGCAGAGGTCATCGGTGGTTCAACCGCGCTGTCTGGCGGCGCCTACTGGATCCCGGCGAACCCCGCCCTCATCCGTGACGGTTTCCAAGACACAACTGAAGCAGGTCGCGAATACCTGGGAGCCATCGTAGAGGACTCCCCGCCGGAACGCTGGAATGCGTTCTTGGAAAATGGCCCAGAAGCCATCGAAATGATTGAGCGCACCACACCCCTGGAGTTCTTCTGGGCAGAAGGCTACTCCGACTACCACCCGGAAAATCCAGGCGGCGCAGCCATTGGGCGCACGTGCGAATCCAAGCCGTTCAACGCGGCAGTTCTGGGTGAGGAACGAGGGCGTTTGCGCGCCCCCGCCATGGCCGCCCCCATCCCCATGCCCGTGACCGGCGCGGACTACAAGTGGATGAACCTCATGGTTCGCACGCCGTTCAAGTCGTGGCCAAAGATCCTCAAAGCTGCAGGTCAGGGCATCGGCGGTTTGGCGTTGAAGAGGGAGTACACCGCAGGTGGGCAGGCTCTTGTCGCGGGTCTTTTCGCGGGCTGTATTGAGGCGGGTATCCCGATTTGGACTCGGACAGCGCTGGTAGAGTTGCTGGAGGAGAACGGTGCTGTTACCGGGGCCGTCCTCGAACAAGACGGAAAACGTGTGACCGTGAAAACGCGCAAGGGCGTCGTGCTGGCGGCCGGCGGTTTCGACCACAACATGGAGATGCGCCGCGAATACCAGTCGGAGTCGCTCAAGTCCGACATTTCTTTGGGCGCGGAGTCGAACCAGGGCGACGCGATCATACTGGCCCAGAAACTGGGGGCGGACCTGCGCCTCATGGACGAGGCCTGGTGGTTCCCTACCGTAACCCCGCTGGCGGAAGGTGAGGCCCCGCAGATCCTGCTGGCTGAGCGCGCGCTACCCGGGACCATGATCGTGGACGACACGGGGCGCCGTTTCGTGAACGAATCCACCGGGTACATGGTGTTTGGACAGGCCGTCATGGAGAACCGCGCAAACGGTCGCCCGATCGACAACATGTGGCTGGTCATGGACCAGACCTACCGCAACCGATACGTGTTCGCCGGATCCCTGTTCCCGAAGATGCCGTTCCCGAAGGAATGGTACGACGCGGGCGTGGTGGTGAGTGCGGATAATCCTAGGGAACTCGCGGAAAAGATGGGCGTTCCTGCGGACGAATTTGTGGAAGAGTTCGACACCTTCAACGCGATGGCAGAAGCGGGCGTGGACAGCCAGTTCCACAGGGGCGACTCCGCGTACGACCGTTACTACGGAGACCCAACTCAGCAGCCGAACCCGAACCTGCGGCCCATGCACGGGAAGCTCCATGCGGTCAATATTTCGCTGTCTGACCTAGGCACATGCGGCGGTTTGGTCGCGGATGAGGCGGCGCGTGTTCAGCGCGAGGACGGGTCTGTGATCCCCGGCCTCTACGCCATCGGCAACACTGCCGGCAACACGTTCGGCCACGTCTACCCGGGTGCGGGTGCCACCATCTCCCAAGGTCTGGTGTTCGGACACGCCGCGGCAAAGGACATGGCTGGAAAGTAGGCGGTCCTCACGGGTGGCGCCCTGGTAATTAACGCGGAATCCGCGCTAATTACCAGGGCGCTCCCTAAACACCAAGGTGGCTTTCACTGTGCTGCCGCCGGCTCGGTTGGGTTCTTGAGGCCCTACTTCCAAGCGCGCAACGCCGCCTAAGTCTGCAGGAGTTGGCGGAAGAACCACTTGGTCACCAGCCGCTCCGTCGGGGCGGAGCCCTGGCTTACTTCGACGCGAAACGGCATGTGGAACGCCTGCTTGGTCGCGACTGCCAGCGGTTGGACCATGTGCTCCCGCAGGAGAGGCCTCCGCCATCTCTTCCAAAGACATGAGAACGTCTTCCACCGATGAGTCTGGGCTAATACCCGGGTCTGTAATCAGGTGTCGCGCAGCCAAGCCACGCCACTTCTTCGCCATGTGGGTGATGGTTTTGCGCACTCCGCCCTCGTCCCGAACAACACCCAACTGGATGACGGTGGCCTCATTCAGACGCGAGGCTGCCTGGTAGCCGCCGGAGCGGGCGTCGAAAACGACCTCGCCCTCCACGTCGCCAAGTGCCTCCTCTAGGCGAGGGCGCCACCACCGCGCCAATGGCCCCAGCGGCGGCAGATTCACCCCGATCGCTAAGCGGTGATTGGGTATGAGGTCGCTGGGCCGAACGAAACCGAACAAACCGGACGCGATCAGCGTGGTTTCAGCAAACTTCAGCCGCTGCGAAGACACGAGGGACTCTGGGTCGAGCGCCTCAAAAAGCACACCCGTGTACAACGCGCTGGCGGGCGCACACGGCGCTTCCATCAGAGCCAGGTTCATCTCTGCTTCGGAGGCGGACCGAACGCCTAGCTTCAGGACTCGAGCTGCTTCCAAGCCTGCGCCCAACTGAGACAGAGCTTCAATGACGGCCGCGCGTGGCTCTTCTAAACCCGGGTACACAAGCGACTTCAGGTCCAGGCGCGGACCTTCTTGTGGGGCCGTCTTACCTTCTGACGGTGGCAGCAGGATACGCACGCAACACTCCCTTCACATTTGACGTGGCTGGTCGGAGGCCGACTTGGATGTGGCGCAAGCGGACGCTGGGCCAGCCGACTTTCACGCGAAGTTCCTCCCCTGCTGAATCTCCACAATTGCGCCGTCTTCATCGGTCGTTACGACCCACCAGATTGAGAAAGAGTCACCCCAGGTACCAACCTTCGGAGACGTTATTCCACAAATGAAGTCGCCTGGCGAAGATGACATATAGCGGACCTGATCGGGCGGTGGCGTGGATAGGCCAGAGCCACCTAGGTCATATAGTTGTTCACTCGCTGGCGGCAGCAAGCCGCACCCCTCTACTTTTCCGCCAGGCGCCCACAGCATCTCCCGCGCTGTAGTCGGTCCATCTCCCCCGAAACCGGGACTGTCGATGTACGCCAGACCTTGGGACCCAAAGTAGTGGGACACGGAGGCTTCATCACCATCCGCAACGGCGTCGTAAATGTCCTGAAGTTCCTCAACGTTGGGTGGGCGCACAACGCGTCCACTTCCCAACTCATACAACCAGTCGACAGGCACGTATTCTGTGCCGTCCCACATAAGTGTGCTTTGGGCACTCACATAAGTGATGGAAGGCCCGACTGTTTCGAAACCAGAAATGTCTATGACCAGCTGGGTGCCCGCGACATCAATGTTGTTCACGGAAGGTGGGCGGCGCACCCACGCGCTTTGGTTAGAGCTGATGTTGATCCCCGTCACGACCTCCAGGTCCGAATCCACCGCTGTGACCACGTCAAACCCCGTGGTCCCGCCCCCGTAGCAATAGTGGTTGATGATTGCGACGGGACGGCCGTTCAGGACGGTGAACCCCCAGACTTTCACGGATAGCTCCGCACCATAGTTCGCTTGGGTCTGCCCTATGCCGTCCACAAAAGAGACACTCTGATTGGAACCAGCATCTCCGGTTACGAACTCCAAGCAGTTCGCGTCCACGGTCATGGTGGAATTCAGGATCTCTTCCTCCGTAGGCATCTGCGCACCAATGGTGGGCAGGCCCAACTTGAGGGCGCCTCCGCCCTCGCCCCCCTCAGTTCCACCCTCTTCAGGAAACGGCAGAACGGACAGGACGCCCGCACCGCTGACGATCAACGCCGACCCGTGCACCTCCCAAGAGTCCACCTCAGTGTCGATGGCCCACCGTTCTTCACCCGTGCTGGCATCAAGCGCAATAATCGCGTTTGGCGTCCCAAGAAGCAGCGTGTTTCCTGCCAGATTGAGTTTGGGTGAGCCCGAGTCCGCAAACCCATTCACCTTCTCCGATCCCACCGGAAGATCAAGAGTCCACACCTCCTTCGCCCCATTCAAACCAAGGACCGCGTACCCATCGGAGACAACCCATCGGTCACCTTTCGTCCCGACCTGAACCCCGTAAAGTGGCCGACCGAAGTGGGCATCGGAGATCTGCTTACCGTTGGCTCCAAACAGCGCCCCGCCGCTGACGTACGGCATAGGAACGCCATCCGTCGCGCGTTGGTCGGGCAGTAGGATAGCCGGATTTTGTTCGAGGGCGCCCGACTGGTCTTCACCGCCCTCAGTACCAGAGTCTCCGCCACCGTCGGCGTCTTCCTCAGTGCCGCCGCCATCTCCACTACCCTCGGCGCCTTGCTCAGTGCCGTCGCCGTCTTCCTCACCCTCGGCGCCTTCCTCAGAAGCGAGACTTCCACCCTGGGCGTCGGCCCCGCTTTCCGCCTTTGCAACTGGAATCGGGGCGCCCCCAGCAATGTTGTAGGTTTCCATCGAACCACAGGAAAAGATGTCGCCACTAAGGGAGCATCCGAGGGCGCCGCCACCCCCGTGATCCGCCACCGGCAGCGTCCACATCGGATACGGCAGATCCGACTTCATGTCGATGGCTGATACCTGGTAATCCCCATCGGCCACCATGCCAACCAGGAGCAGGCTCCCCTGTTGCAGGGTCTGTTGGTTTTCGCTGCCAACCGGTATCAGCTGAACCGGGGCACCGTCCGTCGACAGGTCAATCACGCGCGCAGACTGAGGCATTTTCTTGAACGGATCCGCGCTGGTGGAAGCACCTTTAGATGGAAGAAGGAGGAAGGCACCCAAACCCACACCGAAGACAACAAGGGCAACCGCGGCCGCAATTGCACCGATGAGCACCCGACGCTTTCTGGGGCTTGGAGCCGCGCCCGCGGGAATCACGCCCGTAACCGCGCCTCCATCCACGCGGGGATCAACCACGGTGGCCGTGCCCACGGTGTCAACGAGATGCTGAGCCGCTGGAGCCGACTGCTCATTGATCCACTGCACCAACTCCGGATACGCGTTCTGGTGCACCACAATCAACTGGTGCAAATCGAAGCGGCGCGCAGCAACGTCCCGCAACTGGTCCCCTGTTGCCTCCGGAGAGACAACCAACCAGTAGTCCGCGTCGAACGATTCCGTCATCATTCCTCCACCGCCATAAGGGCATTGTGCTCTTTTCCGAACGTTGTCACGATACCGCACCCCTCCGACACTTTCGTTCAAACCGACGCTGAACAGTTAGAAAGCACAGCCGGCGCGTCAACTCTGCTGATTAACCTTTCGCGTGGCGCTCTGCTGTGCAAGTATGGAGGGGTGTCAACGAAGGGAGAACCTATGACAGTTGAAGGATTTGCGGATAAGGCAAAGGGTACGGCCAAAGAGGCCGCTGGCAAGATCGCCGATGACCCCAAGCTGGAGACCGAAGGCAAGCTGGACAAGGCCAAGGGGGCTCTGAAAGACGTCGCTGATGACGTGAAGACGGGTCTGAAGGCAGCCGAAGAGAAGATCAAGGACGCTCTGTAGAGAGTCCCAGGGCGGCAGGTAGCCGCTGCTCGACGTGGCAGCTTCCTTGCCTTTCCAGAAGCTACTAACGCAAAGGCGGGCGTGAACTCTAAGTTCGCACCCGCCTTTGTTGTGTTCTAAAACGACAGAACCGAAACCGGAATGCCGACAACCGAATCAGAATGCTCTATCCAACCCCCCGATTGCGCCTTCTGGACCCAATGTCAGACAGTCTCGGTCAACATCAGACAATGTCAGTCGACGTCGTCTGCCTGCGTCTCATGCACCGTCCCAAATGGGTGGTGTGGAGGCCCGTAAATTGAGTAGAGCTTCAGCGGCTCATCCCCGATGTTGATGATGTTGTGCCAAACGCCGACGGGGACCAAGATGACCCAATCGTCCTCGACCTCCGCCTCAAACGTGACCTCATTTTCCTTCGGCCCCATCCGAACCAAGGCACGGCCCTGCTCCACCCTCAGGAACTGGTCCTCATGATGGTGCTGCTCCAACCCCACATCCCCACCGACGGGGATGGACATTACGGTCATCTGGATGTGCTTGCCAGTCCAGATCGCAGTCCGAAAGTTCGTGTTCTCCAGTGTCGTTTCTTCAATGTCCACTACATATGGTTGTGGTCCGTGGTCGGAAAGCTCCGCCATTATCTTCCTCTCCTAAGTGCGGCACAACGTTGTCCGCAGATCAGCTCGACCCTATGCGTGGCATGCCGGTGCCGCAACACGAACAGTTACGTCGGCGAGTCACCTAATCCACGCAATACTTCGCCTCAAATGCTCCTGCTGGCGCTTGGTTCGCCGCCTCTTGCCGAAGGTGCGCAACACCTCCGCCTCCAGTTCCTCATCACTTATTTCAGGATTCTTCTCCAAGATGAACAGGGCTGCATTCCGGATCTCCTTGGGACTTACGTTCCAGAAATGGCGCTCAACATCAGACCCGGTTGGCCGGAACTGGCTCCACGTCTCCGGGTCAATCGACTTCGGCCACACGAACCCATCATGGTCAATCGTGACTTCGGAGCCCCTAATACGCCGAGTAATATCGCGCCTTCGACTGTCGTAAACACGACTCAACCCGAATTCTTTCGCAACCAAGCTGACCAGACGATCAAGGGAGATGGGTCCCTCAAAGTCCACGATCTGCTCCACCACGCTGCGAACCCTCTCCTTATTCTCACGACTAATCGCGTCGAAAAGATACGCGTTCGGCAGGTCACCCACGGTCGGCCACGGCTCATAGGAGATCCGCTCCGCCCCAATCAACGGCGTCTCCCCCGCATCCGTGCGAACCATCACGACCTCGCTGGGGACAACTTTCTCCTCCACGTCCTCGTCCAAAAGTTGTTCGTCCGTTCCTTCCGGGACCACCTTCTGTTCGAGGACGTCGCGCGGCCCGAAGGTCTCTTCTTCCCCGGCGCTCATGGCGGCGGGCTGGTTTGGCTCCGCTTGCGAATCCGCGACTGTCCGCGAGGCGGCCTCCGCCTCCAGCAACTCCACGAACACACCATTTGCTGCCCCGTTGACATAGACGACGGCATCGCGAGACTGCTGGGCCATCGCCGCGCCCTCGTCATCCCCAAGAGCCGCCAGCAACGTATGCGCCGCATCATGCGCCCGCGTCGCATCCCAGACGTCAAGGTCATAGTTATGTGACCAGCGGTTACGCAAAGAACGCAACTGCTGAGCGGCTGTGGATACGCTGCGCAGATGATCGGCCTCGAAAGGAAAACCCCAGTTCCCCAGTTTCTCCGTCAACATGCGCAACTGCGCCGCGGGGTCCGTCCGCTTGTAGTACCCCGGCTGCTTCCCCTTCGCGATGTCCAACTGCCCAAGGACTGCAGTCCATTCCAACCCATCCAGCCGCTCCGCCAAACGCTCTTGGATCAGCGGGTCCAGCCGTTGCCCAAGCAACTGCATCGCTTTGCCCACCTCACCGTGTGGTTCCAGCACATCCGGCGCCGCCTGCTGCACCTTCTGCTGCAACTGCGTGAGACTCTCCTTAGCGTCAGCCTGTTGGGGCTGATCAACGGGCGCAATCTTCAGTTCCTCAAGCTGTTCGCGCAGCCGTGCAGTCAGAGAGTGTGCCTCATCCAAGTCGTTCAAGGTGGCTTCCAACTGCGCATTGAGCGAGTCATTTTCGTCCGCCATCTGTGACACCTTCACCTGCAGGTCATCGCGCTCCCGCTCCACTTTGGTGAGGAACCCTTCGTTGACGCGTAGCGCCTCCCGTTCCCTGATTATCCGCTTGTCGAGGGCGCGTAAATCAGCCTCCACCGTTTCCTCCCCCACACTCTCCGTTGGCTTGTCCAGCCAGCGGGCCAGCAGCGCCTGGAAGGTAGCCCAGAAGGACTTCGCGCCCTCGCCACCACCTTCGCCCTCGCCCCGACGGTGCAGGTCGGTGCGACGCGGGAACCGCCTGCCACCTGCCACGGCGGGCACCAGCGGGGCAATCTCAAGCGGGGTTTCTTCTAGGAGGACGTCCGCAACCTTCGCTTCAACGGCACGGTCCAGCATCCGCCGCCGCTCTTCCTGGTCCAGCAACTGCACGGTGCGGCGCAGGTCAGACGGAAGTGGAACCGCCAGCAGTCGTTTCCGAGGACGTTGCGCGATCATCGCGACGCCCTCTTCCGTGGCGTGTCCTTGGGGGTCGAGGGCGTCCGCCAACTCCTCCGGCGCCCACAACGGATGGCGGTTCACAACGGGGTTGTCCATGTCCACGCGCGGCGCGACCTCACGGATGTGCCCTTGGCGCGTGCGAAGGGCTGCTGGTAGGCGGTTATTTAGCGAGTCAACGGCCTCTGACGCAACGGAATACACAGCTGCGGTTCCGATGGCTGTGCGGGTCAACTGCTCCACAACGTTGCGCCATTGGTCGTCCGCCTCCGGGGCGACGGAGGGAGCGATCAAAAGCGGGACCTCCCTTGATTGGTCCGCAACGGCTGCCAGAACCTCCTCCACATCGTCTATCTGCACCGTGCGCGGGTGGCCTTGAAGGCGGGTCTGCCCATCGAAGACGCGGCGGTCGTTCAAGATGTTGGCGACAATGCGTGGCGGGTGGGTGGAGCGCACTGCGTCGTCCTCATCGCCTACGTCGCGTGCGACCTCGATCAAAAAGACGACTTGCCGATCCCGGTGGGGGTTCGACATAGCCGAGACGCTCACCCTGTAATGTCCGTGGTCGGCCGCGTCAGTTACCCGGTAGCGCACGGCGGTCTTCCCGCTACGCCCGTCCTCAAAACCGATGACAGTGACCTGCGCGCCACTGGGGAAGCCGGTGTCCGTCCTCCCGTCCCATTCGTCGAGGGCGGCTTGGTCAACCCCCTCCTTCCTGGATCGCAACCAGTCGCGAACATAGTGTTCGGCGATGCCATGGGCTGTCTCACCGCGTTCCAGTCCGAAGCGGAACACGCCGCGGTAACCGTTGTAAAAGTCTGACTCTATGCCGTCTTGCGTCAAGTGCTTCGCTCCATTGCCAAGGTCTACCCGCGCCGCGCGCGCGGACAAACATTATAACAACGTGCGGGCGCGCGTGTGCAGCCGGCGAGGGCGCGCGTGTGCAGCTGGCGAGGGCGCGCGTGTGCAGCTGGCGAGGGCGCCCACGGCCGACGGTTTTCGCAACCCGTGGCGGGTTTTCTACGGGAACCTTGCGGGGATCCTGCGGGTTTCCTGCGGGTTTCCTGCGCCGCGAATACTCTCCCGGGACGCAGAGCACGCGCTGGCCAACTACGATTAGACCGACATTACGTACAAGCAAGGATTAGGAGTCCACATGTCGCAGGATCACGGCAAGGAAAAAGAGCACCTGAACAGGCGCGCTCGCCGCAATGAGAATCAGGCGCTGCACGTTGAGCAGGTCCAGGATGAGCATGTTCCGGACGCGGAAGCCGGGGAGTTCGTGAAGGACAACATCCAGACTGGCGCCGGTAGTGGGAACCCGCTGGAGGATGGCAGCCGTGAGGGCGGAATCAAGGAACGCGACGATCAGGATTTCCTGGAGGGCTGAGCATCCCTTAGACGCATTCTTCTAAGACCGAAGGTTGTGGTACAAAGCCGAACGTTAATCCCGGGGATAACCTTGTGCCTTGGGAACAACCTTCGGTCTTAGGAAAGCGGGCGGCGTACGGACACTTACTGAGGGCCAGGCGCGCGGGCTCGCTAAGTCGCCGCGCGGGATCGCTAAGTCGCCGCGCGACACGTCACCGGGGCCAAACCGCCAGACCCACGAACACCGCGCCAATCAATATCCCCAACGCAGCCAACAAATACCGGTAGTCACTGCTGAGCAACCGGGTGTACTGGCGCTGGAAAGCCGCAGAGAACTTCGGGAACCGCGACCAAACAAACGCTAGAAGCGCAAACGGACCGATTAGTGCGAGCAAAAACACCGCGTACAAACCAGCCCTCAAAGCCAAGTTGTCCGTCGCCGCAGTCACAACACGCCCCGTCAAATACATGATCGGCAAGGTTGTGAACCCAATGATCGCGGACCCCATGCCCAGGATGAAGTAACTCCAGAGACCAGAGTTCTCTTTGGGGGCCTTGCCACTCTTATGCGGCATCGTTGGCACGCGCAGGCGCCAAACCAAGACCGCTAGCCCAGCGATTATGAACAGGGCTCCGGCCACTGCATCCACGATCCGGTTCAGAATCGCCTCATCCAGGTCCTGTTTCGCTGTATTCACCAAGTGCTCAGGGTTCAGGGTCTGCAAAACGAAGAACAGCACGGTCGCGCCAATAACCAACCCGGCCAGCAGCCAGGTCAAGCGCACAACTGGCTTCTTGGAGCGCGCCAGCAAATCCACCGTCGCCCCATACATCGCGGGGTTCATCCCCAAGGTGAAACCGAAACCCGCCAGCGAGACCACAGCCCCCGCCAGACCCGCGCCACTCGCCATCTGCCCGCCTTGCCTCGTCAAACATCCATCCGCGACATGATTCAACGACATCGTCCCACGATCCGCCCCTGCATGCCGGATTAACGGCAAACGAGGCGACGGACGTCTCTTGAAGACACTCCCAACTGGCCATGTCATTTAAGCAACGCAACCCTTGCGTAAATGGGGAGGAACACCATGAGTACCCAGGAAAAGCCCGCGGCACCCGCGCCAACCACCATTCGGAGCGACGTTACTGCTCTCCCCCAGGTCAGCGGCGTCCAGGTCATCGTCCGCCAAGAAACCCCGTTCCTCCCCAAGGTCGCATTCACCCTCATCTCCCTGGCCTCACTGGCCGGAGCCATCTTCACCGGCACGAACGCGGGCCTGGTCGGCTTCGCTCTGTTCGCTCGCTGGTTTACGCTCTGGGGCCTTGGACTGGCTGGCGGATTCGCCGCGTGGCGCCTTTTCTACATGAGGGACTCCGATTCTGAGGCGTCCCAACACTCAGTTGATGCGCTCAACGCAAGCGCCCTCGCCCTCGCCCAAAAGGTCAGTCGCGTACTGGCCGCCGTCACTTTGCTTGGCACGTTCGGCCTGCTCACGACCGGTTACCTGAGCGCGCAACCGCGGATCCAGTGGCTGATGGTTGCGTTGCAGCTGGCGCTCAGCGCCGCCCTCGCCATGGGGATTCGCGACAAGAACGCGGCGGCGATCGTCGCGGGCACGACGCTGGCGCTGATTGTGGCGTGGGCGTGGGTGGATACGGCGGGGATGGTGGGCTCGGCGGCGGTTCGGCTGGCGCACCTGAGCGCGTTTTCCCTGTGGCTGGGTGGCGCGGTTTGGAATATTTGGGTGGCCATGGCGGCCGGGCGCGAGCACCCCAACTTCGACGCCGTCATCGCCGGCGCTCACCAACTTGACCGGTTCCGTTGGGTCGTCCGGTTCGCGCTGCCGACGATCATCATTACCGGCCTGATCATGGCGTTTGCATACCGCCTGCTGCCGCTGCAGTGGTGGATGCATTTCCCGGGCATCCTCATTCCGTCGAAGGTTGCCGCGATCATCGTGCTGGTTGTTGTGTTTATTACGTGTCCGTTGCTTAGGCATTGCTCGCCGGTCCAGGGCGTGTGCAACCTGGACGATTTGGACGAGGGCGCCCGTGACTAGCGTCCCGCCCGTGGAGTTGGGCGAGGGCGTGGTGTTCCTAGACAACCGCTCCGTGCGGTGCGCGATCGGGATCATCAAAGTGGCGCGCCTGTTGCATGGGTCACCCGCGGGGACTCTTGTGGAAGTGTGGAGCCGCGACCGATTCGCGCCGTACGAGATCCCAATCAGAGTCACCAACGACGGCCACACCGTCCTCGAACAAGAACAGGTGGGCTCGTGGCCGCGTAAATACTGGCGGTTTCTGATCCGGAGGAACTAGGGCGCACAGTCCTTCGATCTGGCCTAGACGAGACACCCGTTGATGCCGAGGATTCGTCCCCAGCTATGCCTTCGCGCCTAAAGGGTTGGTGTGCGTCACCACAGAAAGTTCCAATGTGGCAAGAAACGGGCCGGATCGACTGGTTGACGTGGGTGTGTAGGGCACATCCGTTGCATTCCTGCCGCTTTGACGCCGTTTGATGCGGTCCCGTGGTCTTATACCCAACGTTAGGTCGGGCTGAGGATCCTCGAAGATACATCAGGGGGTCGAAGATACATCAGGGGTCAAAATTACAGCGTTTTTATTTGTTTTTTGCTACCCCGTAAGTATCTTCGACCCCGCTATGTAGCCTCGTCGAGGGTAATGGGCGCGCCGGAAAGTACTTGGAGGAGTGGTCTGGTCTCAGGGGAAGACTGACGGACGGCTGTGATGGGGATCGACCTAGACCGTCGCTACATCTAGGCCAAAACGGCGACCTAACGCAAAACCCCACCCCACTGCCGGATAAGCACGCCACCGCCGGTTAGACACCCTATCGCCGGGTAAGCACAGTGGCAGTTCACGACGCCGTACTCCTCGACCAACCGTGGACAGAGCACAGGCGAAGGCGCAAAAACAAGAACACGCACAGACGCGCGCCCGAGGCTCACCCACCACAGCCCGTTTTACAGAAGCGCCCCTTAATCTGGAGGAACTGGGGCGCGCCAGGGCGGGGTCGCGTTGGGGCGAGGACGTAGAATGGCGCCGTGTCTACTCGTCAACGCATTGGCCTTGTTGGTCTGATTCTGTCCGCCATC
>CAZTTD010000030.1:2875-24219 GCA_964616925.1 uncultured Actinomyces sp. | reverse complement strand
GTTTGGAGGTTTTGGGGTGCCGCGGCTCGGGGGTTTTGGGTGCCGCGGCCCGGGGTTTAGGGTGCCGGGGGCCTGCCGGGCGCTTGGGTTTTTAGGAGGCCGCTGACCCGGGTGTTGACCCAAACGTTGGCGTAATCGGTCACCCAAGCGTCGCCCACAAAAACGCCCAACCCAACGCTTGGTTGTGTGCGCGTTGGCGGTTGTCGGCGGCGCCGCCGTGGCCGCCCTCGATATTCTCAAAATAGAGAATCTCTTTGCCGGCACCTTCCGCTAGGAAGCCTAGGGAGCGGGCATGCCCCGGATGAACACGATCGTCTTTCGTTGAGGTGGTGATCATGAGGGGTGGATAGGCCTCGCCCTCGTCAAAAAGGTGGACGGGACTGAACGTTTGTATGTATTCCCACTGGTCGGGCTGGGTTGGGTCCCCGTACTCCGCCATCCATGAATGTCCCGCCAACAGCGTGTGATACCGCCCCATGTCAAGCAACGGCACTTGACACAGAATGGCCCCGAAATCCTCTGGGTACTGGGTGTACATGTTGCCCATCAAGAGACCGCCATTGGATCCGCCCTGCGCACCAAGTTGGGAGCGCGTCGTCACGCCGCGTTCACGCAGGTCCCTTGCCACGGCCGCAAAGTCTTCATACGCACGGTGGCGTTTCTCTTTCAAAGCGGCCATGTGCCAGTCCGGCCCGTACTCTCCGCCGCCCCTGATATTCGCAACGACATATGTGCCGCCACGCTCCACCCATGCCTTACCCACGGTCGGTGCGTATGCGGGCAGCAAACTCACGTTGAATCCGCCGTAGCCATACAGGAGAGTCGGTGCGGGGGTGGGTGCGTCGCTCTTGCGCATCTGGAAGTACGGCACACGCGTCCCATCCTTGGACAAGGCAAAGTGCTGCGTGACTTCAACACCTTGAGCGTCGAATAGGTCCGGCGCCTGATAAACAAGTTCGGGTGTGCCTTCGTCCTTTGCGCCCAGACCCACCAGCCACAGAGCACTTGGTCTGGTGTACCCGGTCGTCAGCACCCACAGGCGGTTGTCGTGTACCGGGTCAACGGCGGTGACTGAAATGGTCACGATCTCTCGTCCGTCCTCGTTCCCGTCACCTTGGGCAGCGTGGGGAACGGGACCACCTTGGGCAGCGTGGGGAACGGGCAGTTCGCGGCGCTCCCAATCGCCCCCGCCCACCTTCTGTGGCGGGCTCAAAACGGTCACCGACGACACCACGTCCACAATTGACGCCACCACAACGTGACTCGCCGTGGTCGTCACGGCCTCCAGAACCTCATTGGGCGTGGGCATGAATAGCGTGGTGGGCGCCGCGGTTTCCGGGTCCGCCAGCAGTTCGTCCGTCCTAAACGCCAAGAGCGCCCCGGCCGGGTAGCGCCGCCCCACATGCTCCCATGCCTCCCTCAACCAAACCCCAACCCACGAATCCCAAAGGAACACCTCCGCGGTCTGGGGAAGCGGAATCTCGCGCGGTGAAGCCGGCGAGTACCGGTGCGGATCCCCATCAAGCACGTAGATGGTGGAGTTATAGAAGTCGTGACTGACCTGAAGTAGAGACCGCGTACCCAGACGGTCACGAATCGCCCTCGCCCAAGCGCCCATGTCCGACGCACCCCCAGACAAGATGACGGACGCGTCGTCAAGCGACTGCCCGCGCCGCAAAAGACGCGCTTGAAGCGGGTAACCTGACGCGGAAGTGGAATCCGGCCCCATCGGTTGGGAGAGCCAGCAAAGATCCTCATCTATCCAGTTCAGAGAGCCTTTGCCTTCGGGTCGGTAAAACCCGCCCTCGACCCAATCCCGCGTGGACAGGTCAAACTCACGCGTCTCATCCGCGTCGCTCCCGCCGTCAGATAGCGTGATCAGCGCGCGCCCGAACTGCGGCGGACAGACACTGGCGCCGTGCCAAACCCACGACTTCCCCTCTTTTTTAGCGAGGGCGTCCACGTCCACCAACACCTCCCACCTATTCGCGTGAGCCAGGTAGTCGTCAAGGAGTTGGCGCCGCCAAAGACCGCGCGGATTGGCCTCATCCGTCCAAAAGTTGTACGCCCATTTCCCGCGGACCCGCACCATCGGAATGCGGTCCGGATTGTCGAGGACGGAGAGGATCTCCCCTTCCAATTCAGCCACCGAGGGCGTCGTCGGAGTCCCATCAGCCAGAGCCGCCTCCGTGCGCTCATTGTGGGCACGCACCCACGCCAGGGCCTCTTCTCCCTCAATTTCTTCAAGAAAAGCGGGGGTCCTGCGGGCCATAGGGTCTTGGAATGGGTGCGGGTTCTTTGTCATGAAGTCAATGATTGCAACCGTGGTTGGGTTTCGCCACTCTGGATGGAAGGGTGCCCGCACGTACTGGCGTTTGGGCGTCTAGACTCAATAATTGGTTATAGCGGTGTGAGTAGCCGTGTTCGATGGAGAGGAAACTGATGAGTGCGAAGTTGACAACTAGGGCGCAAGAAGCGGTTTCATCTGCTGTGCAGATGGCTTCCGCGGCGGGAAACCCCCAGGTTGAACCACTTCATTTGCTTGAAGCGTTGCTTGAACAACCGGAAGGTATTGCCCTTTCTCTGCTGGCGGCAGCCGGGGTGCAAAGGGGATCGGTTGGTGCGCAGGTGCGGACTGCTCTTGTGGCGCTGCCGCAGTCATCTGGGACATCCGTTGGCCAGCCGCAGACGTCGCGGGCTCTTATGAATGTCATCACCGATGCGCAGAAGAGCGCGGAGGCAAAGGGGGACCAGTACGTTTCTACGGAACACCTGCTGATCGCGCTTGCGGCCTCTGATTCCGATGCCGGAAAGATCCTGCGCAAAGACGGCGCAACGCCAGAGGTTCTGCGTGAAGAGCTGGAGAAGTTGCGTCCAGAACCGATCACGACTGCCGACCCGGAAGGGACTTTCCAGGCACTTCTGAAGTACGGCCGCGACCTCACGGAGGTTGCGCGGGAGGGGAAACTGGACCCTGTGATCGGACGCGACTCCGAAATCCGCCGCGTCGTCCAGGTACTTTCACGAAGGTCCAAGAACAACCCCGTCCTCATCGGTGAACCCGGTGTTGGTAAGACGGCCGTTGTTGAGGGGTTGGCGCAGCGCATCGTGGAAGGCGATGTCCCGGAATCGCTGCGCAATAAGCGCCTGATCAGCCTTGACCTAGGTGCCATGGTTGCGGGTGCCAAATACCGTGGTGAGTTTGAGGAGAGGTTGAAGGCCGTCCTCGACGAAATCAAGAACTCAGATGGTGAAGTCATCACGTTTATTGATGAGCTGCACACGGTTGTTGGCGCCGGAGCCTCTGAGGGGTCAATGGATGCCGGCAACATGCTGAAGCCGATGCTGGCCCGCGGTGAGCTCCGCATGGTCGGCGCAACAACTTTGGATGAGTACCGGGAAAATGTTGAGAAGGACCCGGCGTTGGAGCGGCGCTTCCAGCAGGTCTACGTGGGGCAGCCCTCCGTTGAAGACACGGTTGCGATTCTGCGTGGGATCGCGCCCAAGTACGAAGCCCACCACAAGGTGACAATCTCCGACGGTGCGCTGGTGGCAGCAGCGGAGCTGTCGGACCGGTACATTACAGGGCGTCAACTGCCCGACAAGGCCATTGACCTGATTGATGAGGCGGCGTCGCGGCTGCGGATGGAACTGGACTCCTCCCCCGAAGAGATCGATCAGTTGCAGCGCGCGGTGAACCGGCTCCAGATGGAAGAGGCCTACCTGGCGGAGTCCGACCCGGATGGGGAAGACCAGGCAACGGTAGATCGGCTTTTCCGCTTGCGGGAGGACATCGCGGAAAAGGAGGAGGAGCTCCACTCCCTGGTGGCGCGTTGGGAGAATGAGAAGGCCGGCCACAACAAGATAGGTGACCTGCGCGTCCAGTTGGATGAGCTGCGGACGGCATTTGACCTGGCTCTTCGCGAGGGTAGGTATGAGGAAGCCGGGCGGATCCAAAACGGCGAAATCCCGGAGGTAGAAGCGAAGATTGCTGAGGCCGAACTTGCTGAGGTCCAGGAGCGTGAGGACGCCGGGGAGCCCATGATCGCGGAGCGTGTCGGCCCCACCCAAATCGCTTCCGTCATTGAATCCTGGACGGGTATTCCGACCGGGCGCCTCCTTCAGGGGGAGACGGAGAAGCTGCTGGAAATGGAAGACTGGATTGGCAAGCGGCTGATCGGCCAGTCGGCAGCGGTGCGCGCCGTCGCGGACGCGGTCCGCCGGTCACGCGCAGGGGTTGCCGACCCGAACCGCCCCACCGGGTCCTTCCTCTTCCTGGGTCCGACCGGCGTCGGTAAGACGGAGCTGGCGAAGTCGCTTGCGGAGTTCCTCTTCGACGACGAACGCGCCATGATCCGCATCGACATGTCCGAATACTCAGAGAAGCACTCCGTCGCGCGCCTGGTTGGTGCCCCTCCGGGATACGTGGGGTATGACGAGGGCGGGCAGTTGACCGAAGCCGTCCGCCGCCGCCCCTACTCCGTGGTCCTGTTGGACGAGGTCGAGAAGGCTCACCCGGAGATCTTCAACATCCTGCTACAGGTCCTGGACGACGGCAGACTCACGGATGGGCAGGGCCGCACGGTTGACTTCCGCAACACGATTTTGATCCTTACCTCCAACCTTGGCTCCCACTACCTGATCGACCCCGACCTCAGCCATGAGGGCAAATATGAGGCCGTGATGGGTGAGGTTCGGCGTGCGTTCAAGCCGGAGTTCCTGAACCGCCTTGATGAGATCGTCCTGTTCGATCCGCTGGATAAAGAGGAGCTGGGGCGCATCGTGGATCTGCAAGTGGAGCAGATGGCGCGGCGTTTGGCGTCCCGCAGGATCGCCCTTGACGTAACAGATGAGGCGCGTAAGTGGCTGACCGACAACGGCTACGATCCGGCGTACGGCGCGCGTCCGCTGCGTCGCTTGGTCCAGAAGGAGATCGGGGACCGTCTGGCGGTTCTGATTCTGGGGAACGAGGTCGATGATGGCCAAACCGTCCTCATCTCCGTCGATCCGGACCGCGACACTCTGGTGGTTGAGCCGGTGGTCGACGTGGAAGTCGTTGAGTAGAGGGCGGAGAAACTGATCTCGTGGAACCCTATCCGGTGCCGTTCGGGCATGCAGTCGCGGCCGTGCGCCCAGATGGAGAGGTGGTGTGGGAGCAGGGGGATGTAACCAAAGTGTTCCCCCTGGCTTCCGTCACGAAGATGATCACGGCGTTGGCCACGCTGCGCTCCGTTGAAGAGGGGGCGTTTTCCCTGGCGTCCGTCGTAGGGTATTCGCCGGGTGGAACGCCGTACTCCTTGGCGCACCTTCTATCCCACTCCTCCGGTTTGGGGGCTGAAGGCGGGGGAGCGGATTTCCGGGATGAACCTGGGCGGCGCCGCATCTACTCCAACCAGGGCTTCGACGTTTTGGGCACATATGTCGAAGAGCAGGTTGGGGAGCGGACGTCGAAGTGGATTGACCGGCAGGTGGTTGCGCAGTTGGGGCTGCGTTCCACGACGGTGCCTAGGTCGCCGGCGCGATCAGGGTTCGGTTCCGCCCTCGACCTGACCGTCCTGGCCGAAGAACTGATGGAGATGTCGCTCCTGGACCCCAAGATGTATGCCGCGTTCACGACGGTTGCCCTGCCTGGGCTGCGCGGGATTCTGCCTGGCTACGGTATGCAACGCAACAACGACTGGGGTTTGGGTGTGGAGGTGAAGGACGGGAAGAAGCCGCATTGGACGCCTCCGTCGGCCTCGCCAAACACGTTCGGGCACTTCGGAATGTCGGGGTCGTTCCTGTGGGTGGATCCCAGCCGTGACCTGGCCGCGGTGTTTGTCGGTGAGGAGCCGTTCGGTGAATGGCACAAGGAGAACTGGCCGATCCTGGGGGAGCGGATCCTGGAGGCCGCGTCGGCTTAGGGGACTTACGCGTGCGGGAGGCGGTTCACGACCGTGCGGACCAAGAACCGGGGCATCACGCGTGTGGTGTGGTAGAGCGCTTTGTAACGCAAAGAGGGCGTGACCAGCGGCTGCTCACGCTCCACGGCCGCCAAGGTCTCCTTCACAACCTGGTTCGGGGTCATCCACATTAGTTCCGGCGCGCGTCCGTAGTACGCCTCCCCGCCGGCACGCTCATGGAACTCACTGTGCGTAAGCCCAGGCATGGTCGCGGTGACCGTCACGCCGGTGCCCTTCAGCTCCTCATACAGGCCCTCCGAAAATGCGCGCACCCAGGACTTATGTGCGGAATACGGACCCATCCCGGTGTCGGCGGCGACAGAGGAAACGTTGATTATCGCGCCCTGGCCCCGCTCACGCATTGTCCGGCCCCCGTAGTAGCAGGTGGCCATCACCGCGCGCACCATGACCTCCATGCCGTACAGCTCACGGTCGAACTCATCATCCAAAAAGGCAGTTCCGAACCCGAATCCCGCCGCGTTCACCAGGGTCGTTATGGGAGATTTCCCCGTAACGTCCGGTCCGGTCTGAGTCAAGCGAGTACACACCCGCGCCAAATCCTCCGGCTCCGCCAGATCCGCGGGCAGTACTTCGACGTCGACGGCGTGGACGCGCGCGATGTTTTCGGCGAGGGCGCGCAGGCGGTCTTTCGTGCGGGCCACCACGACCAGATCGTTACCTTCGCTTGCCAACTGCCAGCAGAATTCCTGACCAATTCCCGACGTCGCGCCGGTTACAAGAGCTGTTCCCATAAATACATGGTAGGCGGCGAAGCGTGCGAGGGCGACGGATCAGTGGTTTGGGCCACATCCGCCGGGGCGTCCGTCCTCGTCGATCCGCCCTCGCCCCTAAAAGCGCAACCAGTCCTCATCAAGGTCAACGATGACGGGGACGTGGTCCGACGCGCCCTTCCCTTTGCGTTCGTTGCGGTCGATCTCCGCGCCGGTCACGCGCTCCGCCAACTTTGGGGAGGCGAGGGCGAAGTCGATGCGCATCCCCTCATTCTTCGGGAACCGGAGTTGCTGGTAGTCCCAGTAGGTGTAGTTGTCCACTCGCTCCCGGGTTACCTCTTGGAATCCGGCGTCGAGGAAGGCGTTGAACGCGGCTCGCTCAGGAGCGGAAACGTGGGTCTTCCCTTCGAAAAGACTGATGTCCCAGACATCTTTATCCAGAGGTGCGATGTTCCAGTCGCCAACCAGCATGATCTGGGCGTCCGGGTCTTCTTCCAGTTGGGCGCTTACATACGCATGCAGCGCATCCAAGAACGCGAGTTTATAGGAGTAGTGCGGGTCATCAAGCTCCCTGCCGTTAGGAACGTACAGACTCCACAGGTCAAAGGGGTCGCCATCCTCCGGGTGCACGGTGGCGCCAAGCGCCCTCGCTTCTATGGTGCCGTTCCCTTCCCAAACCGGCTGACCGGGGAACTGGGTACGGATGTCCGAAAGCGGAAGCCTGGAAACGATTGCCACACCGTTCCACTGGTTGTGTCCGACCATTTCAACCTGGTAGTCGATTGCCTCAAAAGGCAAAACGGGAAACTGATCCGGTTTGCATTTGATTTCCTGAAGGGCCAGCACATCCACATCGGATCGTTCCAAGAAGTCGATGGCCCGGTCAACCCGGGCGCGGATGGAGTTGATGTTCCACGTTGCAAGTCTCATGGGACTAGCCTATCCGGCCCGGGCGACGCCTACTAAAGGGGGCAGCGCGCCCCGGGGGGCGTGGGTTTTTGGGGACACACTTGGGGCGCGTCCGGCGTCTGCTGTTTGGGGGTCTGTTGGGTGCCAAACCTCGCCGAAACTACATGAGGGGACCAAAACTACATAGGGGGGAAAGATAACGATGTTATTCCTCCAAAAATGCGTCCCGCTATGTAGTTTTGGTCCCGCTATGTAGTTTCGAGGGCGTTTTGGTGGCCGCGGGGTCCAGCTTGGTGGCCGCCGGGTTCAGCCCCGCTGTCACCACGACCCCTAACCTGCTTTTTGCCTCGGCGCCGCAGCCCATTTGCTTCCGGTGGGGCCGCCGTCGTATCCGGTGGGGCCGCCGTCGCATCCGCAGAAAGGTGCTTCCCGAGGGATTTCCACAGCAAGGCCTCTCCGCCCGCAAGTTGTCCACAGATTGCACTATTTGGTGTCTTCGCCCCAACGGCGCACACGACGATGGACTCATGTTTATGCAGTCCACGGATCTAACCATTACCTCCAGGGACCGGAAACTGTCGGCGACAGAGATTCAGGCGCGACAGTTAGTGAGGGTTGCCCCGGCCACCTATGTCCCAGTTGCACGCCTTGGGCGAGACGTGAAACCTTGGGTGGCGCGAAGACGGGTAGCGGAGGTTCGCCTGCTCTGCCTACCCCATCGCTTCTCCCAAGACTCGCGTTTTCTGGTTTCTGGGGAATCTGCGCTGTTCGCCCTTGGTTTGGAGACCTGGTGGAACAACCCGGACGTCTGCGTGCGCAGACCTAAGCCGCGCAATCGGACTATGACGTTTGAGGACGTGCGCTTACCGAAGACAACTGTTGGCCGCGTCAACGTCCTCGAAAGGAAACTGTTGACGGGCGAGGGCGATTTGGTGCGCGCTCAACCCGGTGCGTGGGGCGTGGGTTCTGCAGGCGCCGTAGCGGGGTTACAAGTCGCGGATCCTGCGACGGTGATTGTGGACCTGTATCTCACCTGTCATCCGCTTCATGCTTTCCACGACGTATCGATTCTGATTCGTCACCTGGCGGGATTTGATCGGAGGGACGTGGAGGCATCGCGGGCTCGTGAAAGGAACATAAAAGCCCTGCTGCTTGAGGATTTGGGGCAGCTCCTGAACGTGCGCGGCTCGCCGGGTGCCAAAGCGCTGGTGGTGGCTGCCGACGCTGGGATCGAATCGCCCGGGGAGTCCACCGTCCTCTGGGCATTGCGGTGCATCTTGCCGCGTCGGGTGCGGGTTCAAACGCAATACATGGAGCGCAGCGGAGACTCTACCTTTTATATGGACATTGCTCTACCCGAAGTTCGCGTAGCGATTGAAGTAACGGGTGTGGGCAAGTTCGGGGAATCGGAGTTGGACGCGCACCGTGTTGGATCGAACTTCGTGAAGCGTCAGCAACTCCTAGTGGACAGCGGTTGGAAGTTCATACACGTCACATACGGGCAGGTCAAAAACCTCCGTGACCTCGTCTCCTATTTGCAGGAGAAGCTCGCGGTTCACGGAGTCTTGTGCCACGCGCCCACAGGATCCCTCTGGGCGCCGGCAACCCCTCTGCTGTTTCACCCTTCACGCAGGTTTTAGCGGTAAACGGTCTTTGAATCCCCCGGGCGACGCCGACTAAAGGGGGCAGCCCGCCCCGGCTGAAGGGGGGCCGCGCGCCCGGGGTGAAGTGCCTAGGTCAAACCAGCTTCACCAGGTCCGCAATCGACTCATAGATCGCTGCAGGTCGGTACGGGAATGACGTCACGTCTTCCAGTTTCGTAGATCCGGTCAGGACTAGGTTCGCGTGAAGCCCCGACTCAATCGCAGCCAAAACGTCCGTGTCCATCCGGTCACCGATCATCGCGGCATCCTCAGAGTGCACGCCCAACTTATTGAGGCCCGCCCTGATCATGATTGGGTTCGGCTTGCCGACGAAGTAGGGTTTGCGCCCTGTTGCCTTCGTAATCATGGCCGCCACTGCGCCGGTCGCAGGCAACGTCCCCTCATCGGACGGACCCGTCGTGTCGGGGTTTGTCGCGATGAACTTAGCCCCGCCCTCGACCAAACGAATTACGCGAGTAACCGCGTTGAAGTCATACGTCCTGGTCTCTCCCAAGACGACGTACTCTGGGTCCACCTCCGTCATGATGAATCCCGCCTGGTGCAACGCGGTCGTGAGCCCCGCCTCCCCAACCACGTAGGCCGTGGATTCGGGGGACTGCTGGGACAGGAACGCGGCGGTCGCATTCGCGGAGGTCCAAATGCGGTCCTCCGGCACGTCCAGTCCCGATGCCGCCAACCGAGCCGACAGGTCCCTATTCGTAAAAATCGAGTTATTCGTCAGCACCAAGTACGGCACTTCCTTCTTCTGCAGAGCGTTCAAGAACTTCTGCGCGCCCGGGATCGCGGCGTTCTCCCTCACGAGAACCCCGTCCATATCGGTCAACCATGCCTTGATGGGGCGTACACCAACTGCACTCACCGCTGTTTTTATCTCTTTTGCCATACCCCTAGGATAAAACGCTGAAACGTTTTTTCGGGAGTTTTGCCGAGATAATCACTGTATTCCCGCCCCATTCAGTGTCGGCTCCCACTTAAATGGGGCGTGGCGAGGGCGCCTTTGCACGCGTGCGCGCGGCGGTCTCAGTCCTTCGTGGCGAGGGCGCGCGCCACCCGGTTGCGGCGCAGTAAAGTACAGGGCAGCCGACAGCGCGCGAAACGAAGGAGAACGGATTGACCGTGGATGGCGAGGAACGGCGGGGCGTTGGACCGTGGGAAGGTGAGCTTCCGGAGGGGGACCACTGGGATCCGGTGCTTCTGGTCGAGGGCGACTATCGCAACGTCGAAGACCAGTTCCGCTACTGGACGCGCGAAGCGATCAAGGAGGAGATCGCTAGGCGATCACTGGGGTATGAGGTCGCCATTGAGAACCTGGGCCATGACTTCAACATCGGCTCAATCGTTCGAACTGCCAATGCGCTTGGCGCCTCAAAAATCCACATCGTGGGACGGCGTCGCTGGAATAGGCGCGGTGCCATGGTGACTGACAGATACCTGAACGTGGTGCATCATCCCGATGTGGAATCTTTCCTTGAAGACGTTGGCGGTCGGCTGCGCGTTGTGGGGGTTGATAACATCCCTGGCTCGGTCGCCCTCGACGAAGAAGAGCTCCCCCAAGACGTGGTTTTGGTATTCGGCGAGGAATCGGCGGGGCTTAGTGCCCAGATGGTGGCCGCTTGTGAAAAGGTCGTTCACATAACGCAGTACGGGTCAACGCGATCGATGAATGTTGGCCATGCTGCGGCGATAGCCATGTGGGCGTGGGTGGCGCGGTGGGCTCGTGACGTGTCGAGGATGGACTAATACATCCCAGTACGCAATCAGCGGACTCTGGCGCGACTTAATTCGTTGCGATTGTGAAACAATAGAGGGGCGAAAACAACCAAGGATGCAGAAACGCATCACTTATTAGGAGGTCCTTGTGGCAATCGCAACCCCAGAGGTCTACCAGGAAATGCTCACTCGCGCCAAGGATGGCAAGTTTGCCTACCCGGCCGTGAACGTGACCTCATCCCAAACTCTTACTGCTGCTCTGCAGGGCTTTGCTGACGCGGGTTCTGACGGTATCATCCAGGTTTCGGTGGGTGGTGCTGAATACTGGTCTGGCTCAACGATCAAGGACCGCGTTGCGGGCTCGTTGGCGATGGCCGCATACGCGTACGAAGTTGCGAAGAACTACGACGTAACGATCGCGCTGCACACCGACCACTGCTCCAAGGAAAACCTGGACTCTTGGGTTATCCCGCTGATGGAGCTTGAGGCGGAAGAGGTCGCCGCCGGCCGTCTGCCCGCATTCCAGTCCCACATGTGGGATGGATCCGCTGTTCCGTTGAAGGAAAACCTTGAGATCGCTCAGCGTCTGCTGCAGCTGGCTAACGATTCCAACACCGTCCTCGAAGTTGAGATTGGTGTCGTCGGCGGCGAAGAAGACGGCGTCGAAGCGGAGATCAATGAGAAGCTGTACACCACGGTCGAAGACGGCATGAAGACCGCTGAGGCCCTTGGTCTTGGTGAAAAGGGTCGTTACCTGACCGCTCTCACCTTCGGCAACGTACACGGTGTATACAAGCCGGGTGCGGTGAAGCTGCGTCCTGAAATCCTCGGTGAGATTCAGGTTGCCGTTGGTGCTGCTTACGACAAGGGTGACCGTCCGTTCGACCTCGTCATGCATGGTGGTTCCGGATCTTCCGCTGAAGAGATTGCGTTGGCTGTCGAAAACGGTGTCATCAAGATGAACATCGACACCGACACGCAGTACGCCTTCACACGTCCCGTTGCTGACTGGATGTACCGCAACTACGACGGTGTTCTGAAGATCGACGGTGAGGTCGGAAACAAGAAGCAGTACGATCCTCGCGCATGGGGTAAGGCTGCTGAGGCCGGCATGGCTGCTCGCGTGGTTGAGGCATGTGAGAGGCTTGGTTCCATCGGTAAGAAGATGTGATCTTCTTTCTTGACCGGTGAAGTCCCGTCGCCCGTTGTGGGCGGCGGGATTTCGCTGTTAATGGGGCTTTCCACTGCCGTTAATGAAGAAGGTCCCAGGAGATGGTCCTAGGAGCTGCGGCTCCCGTGGACACCGTGGGCACCCGTGGGCTCCGTGGGTACCCGCGGCCGGTTTCCCGTGGGCTGCCGTGGGTTCCTGCGGCCGGTTTCCCAGCGGCGACGACCCAAAATGGGCGCTTCATATAAGGGGGCTGTGGATGAAACCAGTTGGCCCGGTGCCTGCTTATGTTGGGGGGTGAGCTGTGCCTTATACGCAGCCTGCGGCACACGGTCAAACCACAGAAGTGGTCAAGATGGCATGCGAACCCCCAAGATGGCTATGCCATCTTGGCCCCTCTAGAGCCAACTTGATCCGCACAGAGCCATCTCGACCCATCCAGAGCCAACTTGATCCGCACAGAGCCATCTCGGCCCATCCAGAGCCAACTTGATAAAACGAGTGCCAACTCGGCGTTGATATCTGCACCCCAAGAAGACTTCCAGGGCCATCCGACCAGTTACTCGCGCGCCGCTGGCCATGAGGCATTAGCCAGCCTTGAATTATGTGGTCCCCACAGCGCGTTTTGAAGCGCCTGTTGGCGCCCCCACAACAAACAGGAAAACTACGAGTTTCCCCCTCAGTTGTAAGTTTGGCTGCTTATGAAGGGGTCAATCATGGCCGATCGCAGCCCTGAAGCAAGCTGAAACAAGCCAAAACAAGCCGAAGCGGGCCGGCGGCTGCTTCTCCCAGCTCCTTCGCGGCAGAATCCAGGGTGCCGAACAAGTGCCGCGCTGCAGCAAGCAGGAAAACCTGCAACATCCAGGAAAACAACGGGTGTTCTGAAACAACAAACAGGCTCATCCACAACAAACAGGACCACCACCACCCCTCTGGCCGCACGAAAGTACATGGCGGGGCCGAAGATACATACGGGGTCGAAAAATAGCAATAAAAACACTGCAATCTTTACCCGCTATGTATCTTCGGCCCCCTGATGTATCTTCGATGGCATTCATCTCAGGTCTGCTGTGGGAGCTGAACTCATTGCCACACACAAAGCCCTGAAACCGTCCCGTCAAACGGAACACCTGTCGACAACGTCGACACAGGTGAATGTTTATCGGCCTATATGAAGGAGAGCGCTGCTCCAAGGTGAATCACGCGCCCACCAATGACAGGCTCGCGGGTTGTGGTGGGGGGCTGGGGGTGGTCGCGGGTTGTGGTGGGTAGTTGGGGTGGTGGAGGGTTGTGGTGGGTAGTTGGGGTGGTGGAGGGTTGTGGTGAGGAGCCGCCGTCAAAAACAATGAGCAAACTTTCAGGTACCACCGCTGCCGTGCCCAAATTCCTAGGTTTCCAAAGTTCCCTCGCCGCCGGGGAGACAATCGACGCCGGACGTGTTGCAATTGGGTTAGTGGACGAAGGTTGAGGGAACATCCTCTCGTCCAAGTGAATTTTGCAGAAAGGTGTAGAGGGATGGCTGAGGAAAACTGGGAGAGAGTGGAGGGCCTAGTCATCGCGGGCGCCCTCGACCCCAAAGAACTGGCGAAGGAGCTGGCTTCCGAAAACGTGATCGCAACTCTGGAGTGGTACGACGCCACGCCACAGTTGGTCGGTGTCACGGTGGCGGTTGATGGCGACAAGGTAGCCACTATCACGAAGCGCGGACGGACGATCAAACCCGGCCCCTCGGTTGAGGAAGTCGCGCAGAAGGTTGCGGAGAAGTTCCACGCCGAAGTGCGCCTTGGGGACGTCCAAGTTGACAACTTCGTGGGCCCCGAAGAGGTCGCCGAAGCTGAGGCCCAGGAAGAGGCTGAACTCAAGAAGGTGGGCGCACTGCCTATTCGGGTGGCAGAGATATCGGCGACCCCGTCCTCCGCGATCCCGCTATTGGCGGCTTTCGAGGGCGTTGACCTGGCTGAACTAAGCCACGATGAAGAGCGAAAGCTGCTGCTTTCGCAGATCCCGGGCAGTCGCTCTGGCTGGGCTTTTGGTGATGCCCCCGTTGTGCGCCTGACCATGCAGGGGGATGAGTTCCACGCCCATTTCATGCCCGAAGATGACCCAGAAACGGTGATCACCTACAACTGGGGAATGAATGAACTAATCGTGGCTGGTGGCCGCGGATGGGAGAAGGAAGCACCCGAAGAGGTCATCGACCTTGTGGGTTCCAGGGACGACATCCTTGAAATCTTCGCGGCCGTACCCGGCACGGACGCTGACGCCGCAGTTGAGGCTATGAAGCTGCGCGGCTCCGCGGCCGTCACCCACTTCGTGCGGGCGCTCGGCCTAGACCCCCAGGTCGGGGAGTTCCTCCTAGGATGGTTGACGCTTGAACAGGTCACCGGAGCAAAGATGCACCACGCACGCGGCGTCTCCAACGCCATTGGCCGCAGCGTCGACATTCTCCTGAATGAGCGTCGCGCTGAGCGCGAAGTCGGACTGTGGGACCTCTATACGGAGGTCGTCAAGAATAAGCCTTGGCTTGTCCCGACGCTTGCGGTGGGTGAAGTACTTATTGCCGCAGGTCTGCTGATCGGCGGTCGCAGGCAGAACGGTGTGCGGTCGACGGGTTCACGTTGGGCAACCGCAGCCGGCGTAGTCCTGCTGATCGACGCGGTCGCAGACACCACGTTGGCGCGCCTTACCGCTCGGAAAATGGAGCGTAAGTCAGAAGAGGAAGGGTAGCAAAGTGAGGGTTGTACTTGCCTCAGACCACGCAGGCTTTGAAATGAAGAATGCGCTGGTCGCAGCGCTTGTAGATTCCGAACATGAGATCGTGGACCTTGGCACGGATTCGCCTGAGTCCACAAACTATGCGGACTGGGGGAGGCTGGCGGCTGAAACCGTCGCCCGCGGTGATGCCGACCGCGCCATTGTCGTGTGCGGCACCGGGGTGGGGATCTCTCTGGCTGCGAACTCCGTCAACGGTGTGCGGTGCGTGTCGTGTTCGGAGCCGTTCACCGCTGTATTGTCGCGAAACCACAACGACACCAACGCGTTGGCTCTAGGTGCTCGGGTAATTGGGATTCCGTTTGCACAGATGATCGCGGAGCAGTGGCTTGCGGCGCCTTTCGAGGGCGGCCGTCACCAACTTCGCGTCGATTCTGTGAACGAAATGAAACTGGACGGATCCTGCGGATAGCGCGACAGATCCTTGAACAAAGAGTATGAGGGGTAATGCGGGTTGTTGTTGCTCTGGGCGGGAACGCGTTGGCACGCCGTGGGGATCCGATAACTGCTGAGAAACTCAAGCAGAACATACAGGATAACGTCAGCGCGCTGGCGCAGGTTGCGCGGAAACATGAGCTGGTTGTTACCCACGGGAACGGACCACAGGTAGGGTTGCTTGCCCTGCAGGACCTCGCGTACACAGAGGTGCCGCCCTACCCTTTGGACATTCTGGGTGCGGAAAGCCAAGGCATGATCGGCTACCCGCTGCAGATTGCTCTGCGCAATGAGCTGGGGGACCACAAGAGCGTGGCAACCATCCTCACCACGACCCTGGTGTCCTTAGATGACCCCGACTTTGCTGATCCCACCAAGTTTGTGGGCCCTCAGTACACCCTTGAGGACGCGAAGCGGGCTGCGGCTGAATATGGCTGGCAAATAAAACGTGACGGGGAGGCATTCCGCAGGGTCGTGCCGTCTCCCGACCCGCTTGCCATCCTGGAGGCCCCCGTAATACGTCAGACGCTGGAAGGCGGTCGCGTCGTCATTGCGGTGGGCGGCGGTGGCGTCCCCGTTGCCATCCGGGAAGACAAAGAGATTGGGGTCGAGGCCGTTGTCGACAAGGACTTGGCATCGGAAGTGTTGGCTGAGGAGCTGGAGGCAAACGCCCTCGTCATCCTGACCGACACCGACCACGTAATCGAAGGGTGGGGTGGGCCCAACCCGCGCAATATCGTTGCGGCTACCCCAGGCGCGCTCTCCGCCATGTCTTTCGCCCCCGGATCCATGGGACCGAAAGTCCGGGCGGCATGTCGCTTCGCGGAGCGGGGTGGGGTCGCAACCATCGGCCCCCTTGACCGCATGGCAGAGGTTTTTGAGGGGCGTGCGGGAACCCGGGTCAGCCAAGACGTGGAGGCGGGAATCGTCTACGCGGACTGCCAAGTCACCGCATAGTTGGCTAGTTAGTCACGTTCACGAGGGCGCTCCGGACGCGCCAAGGGGTCCTCGCGCCACCCGGCGTATCCTCAGAACGTGTCCCCTAAACCTAAGTCAACCGCAGCCAGCATCGACCCCCGGTCGCTGGGGCTTGGCGTCTCCGCCTACGTGCTGTGGGGTTTCTTCCCCCTCTACTTCAGTCTGCTGGAGCCCGCCGGATCCCTAGAGGTCATCGTTCACCGCGCCGTGTGGGGGTTGGCGGCCTGCATCGTGGTCATCGTGCTTTTCCACAGGGGCCCGCAGCTGCGCAGGGTGTTGGCGGACCGTGAAGCAGTGGCCAGGTTATCGGCGGCCGGCCTCCTCATTGTCATCAACTGGACGGTCTACGTCTACGCGGTTCTAAGCGGGAACATCGTGGATGCGGCGCTGGGATACTTCATAAACCCGCTGGTAACTGTCGCTTTGGCTTGGATAGTGCTGAAAGAGCGACTCACCCCGATCCAAGTCATAGCAATCTCGCTGGGCGCCCTCGCTGTGGTCGTCCTAATAGTCGGGCTAGGGCGGCTTCCCTGGGTTTCCCTTGTCTTAGCGGTCAGTTTCGGCCTCTACGCCCTCGTAAAGAAAAGAGTGGCGCAACGCGTACCGCCACTTGAGGGGATGGCCGTGGAAACCGCGACCGTTGCGCCGTTGCTACTTGGATACTACGTTTACCTTGCGATCACGGGCACCACGTCCCTCCACGTACTTAACCAATCCACGGAGCCCGGGTCGAAACAGTGGATCGCTCACCTTGCCCTTCTCATGGGGGCGGGCGTGATCACGATGATCCCGCTGCTCCTGTTCGCACGGGCTGCGCGCGGACTATCGCTGGCGGTTTTGGGGCTGATCCAGTACATAGCGCCGGTCATGCAACTCCTGATTGGGATCCTGGTGTTTCACGAGCACATGGAACCCGCCCGCTGGATCGCCACCGGGATCATATGGCTGGCGTTACTGCTGATGAGCGCCGACTGGATCCGCCAGATCGTGTCCGCAAACGCGTGAAGGTTCCCCAGCGTACGTCTTTGGCGCCCAACCGCGCCGTTGTTCCGTGACCTGCCGCGGGTAGCAGTTGCTGCCAAAGGGTTAGTTTAGGGGTGTGCAAACGCGCATTTTCTGTGAAACTGGGAAACAATGTTTGGACGCCTATATATGTGGCGAACACCCAGTTTGGGGAAGTGGGACGGTTTCGTGGATGCACACGGCGACGGGGATGGCAGGCGGAAGGCGCGTGGGCCGCGCAGACGCCTGAGGTTTGCCGCCGCGCTGGCCAGCGTTGTCTCACTTGGGTTAGGGGCGCTCATGTCGGTGCCGGCGGCCGCGGATCCGGGTGGGGGCGAGGGCGGTGGGGGACAACCTCGCGAAGTCGGTGTAGAGGGGACGCTCCTCCTAGTTGTTGGAGACCCGGGTGGTCCCGCGGGGGAAGAAGACGTCTGGGGAGAATCACACGGCGGGTCCCATCTGCAAGAGCAGGTTCTGCTCTCCACGGATGACGGGTTGCTTCTACCTCTCTCAGGATTAGAAGAGACCGTGGTCAGCGGGGACCAGTTCACCGGAACTGTCTTGGTTCCAAAGCAGTACTTTGCGGATCCTGCCGACGGTGGGGATGACGGAGTTCCAAGCACCGACCTTGAAACTCAGCAAAGCGCGGAACCCACCGACGCGTCCGCGGCTTCGGCACAACAGCAGGACGGGGAGGCGGACGAGGACGCAGCGCTTGCGGCCGCCCAAGACGCCGGGGAAAGCCTGCAGGTCTTGGAATCCCGTGTCTTGACGGGCCCGGAAGAATATGCCGCGATCCACTCAGAAGAGCCCGTCCAGACATCCGCTTCCTATCCACACAAGCAGCACACCGCGGATGTGGTCATCCTGACGGTTGCTGGCCTGACGCCAGTAACGCCCGCCATGGCCACTGCCGCACTTCAACGCGGAACCGGTTTTTGGGCGGCTAACGCCGGGGAAATCATCTCCTGGGGATCGCCGGGGACACCAACTTCCCACGTAGTTTCCGAAGCAGTGGCGTGTAATTACGCGTCTTCGTGGCGCTACGCCCTCGCACTGACGGGCCGGCCGGCACGTGATTACCAGAACACGGGGCGCCACCTGGTTGTTTACGCGCCCTACGAATGCATGTCCAGTGCGGGCGCTTCGGGTTACGGGGTCATTGGCTCCGGCCCTCACTTTGGCGGCATGATCTGGCTGGCGGGAGACAACGGACCAATAACTGCCCACGAACTGGGCCATAACCTGTCCCTATTTCACGCGGATGCCGTGGAATGCAAGGACGGGGGCTCGGACGTTCCCCGCAACCAGGCTGACTGGAAACGCGGGGCGCTGCGTTGTGAAAACCGTGGATACCAAGACCAATACGACGTCATGGGAAGCGCATACACGCGCGGTCCGCAATGGGGTGCATGCGGAGTATTTGAAACTTGTTGGTGGGGCCCGGGTCCGCTACCCGCGCTTAGCATTGCCCACAGGGACCGCCTGGGAATAAGTGAGGCTCACGTAAAGCGCATAAGCGCTGATGCGGGCACAGTTCAGACCGTGACGATAGACGGGATGGGCACCGCCGGCGCAAACAAGGGGATAGTGATCACCGACCCGGTGTCAGGCGAACGGCTCTATGCCGAATTCCGCGACGGAACCGGAACTGAAGCCGGAACGCTTTACGCGGATGGTTTTGGCGCACAAATTGCGCCTGGGGTGAAGCTCTCTCGCGAGAAATCCGTCGGGCCACTCACCTACTTCGGCACGGTCGCACTGCCAAGGTACCCGGCCGGAATGACGCAGGGCGCGCGGTACTACTTCCTTCCGGGGGACGTTTTCGTTTCGAGGACGAAGGTCGGCGGCCAGTCAGCCGTCACCGTCAAAGTCTTGAGCGCGACGTGGGGAGCAGGTGCGAAGGCGACGCTGCAGGTGACCTTCGGAGCGTCCTCGAAAGCCAAAGCTATGCGGTTGAGTGGCAACGACAGGTACGCGACGGCGGTGGCGGTCTCCAAGGACACCCATCCCGCAAGCGGGCGTGACACTGTCTTTATCGCGACGGGAGAGACATTCCCCGATGCGCTTGCGGCGGCTCCGGCGGCCGCGGAAATGGATGCACCACTGCTCTTGGTCCCCCGCTCCGGCACACTCCCCTCAGTTGTCTCAGCTGAGTTGGAACGCTTGGCCCCCAAGACGGTGTATGTCGTTGGGGGTGGCGGGGCGGTCTCTTCGGAGATTGTGGACCAGGTTGCCCAGGCGACCAAAGTCTCCCCGTCGGTGAAGCGGCTGCATGGTGCAACACGGTATGAGACTGCGGCGGCGGTCGTGGATACTATCTTCCCGTCCTCGCCCGACGACGACTTGTATAACTGGCAGAGTGTATTCATCGCGACGGGAGGCGACTACCCGGATGCTCTTTCCGCGTCGGCTGCGGCCGGTTCGCAGGGGGTGCCTGTGCTTCTGACCAACGGGAGCGCCTCCACCTTGGGGGCGGATGCCGACAGGATCCTGAGAAGAATGAAACCGGCCCGCGTCTACATAGTCGGTGGGAGCGGCGCGGTGAGCGCGCAGATTGAACAGCAGATGTCTTCCCTAGGGTTCAATGTGGAACGACTGTGGGGGAGCGACAGGTATGAAACAAGCACGCAGGTCGCCGCAAGCATCTTCAAAATGGACAGGTCTTACCCCTCCGTGTCCCAACACTATTGGGCCACCGGCGCCAACTTCCCGGATGCGCTTGCGGCGGCTCCGGCGGCGGCAAGGGCGGGTGCGCCACTCTACGTCGTGCGTCCCAACTGTGTGCCGCCCACTGTCCTTAGTCACCTCTCGGCCAAAGACACGCAGGTTGTGAAACTTCTGGGTGGAAGCGGCGCGTTGGGGACGGACGTCGGATTGATGCGCTCGTGCGCTGAAACAGGCTGACGGTCAGTCGCGGATAGCTATACAACACTGAGGCGCATGAGGTCGACTTCCGCCTCCAGATGAAACGTGACAATCTGCCTGCTGTTTGGCTAGAGCACACACGTAGACTCTCAAGAAGAGAGGACCCGTATGCTCCAGTTACACGACATCCGCAAGTCCTATACGGTTGCGGACTTCACCCAGATTGCGCTGGACGACGTGTCCATCGCGTTCCGCGACAATGAGTTCGTGGCAATCCTGGGTCCTTCGGGGTCGGGAAAAACAACTCTCTTGAACGTCATCGGCGGCCTTGATCACTACGATTCTGGGTCCCTCATCATCGACGGCATCGACACCTCTCACTACACCGACAAAGACTGGGACACCTACCGCAACAATCGGATTGGTTTTGTCTTCCAGAGCTACAACCTGATACCTCACCAGACAGTTCTGGCGAACGTTGAGTTGGCGTTGACGCTCACAGGGGTCTCCCGCGCTGAACGCCGGGAACGGGCAATTGCGGAGCTGGAACGTGTTGGCCTCATAGAGCACATCAACAAAAAGCCCAACCAGTTATCCGGCGGGCAGATGCAGCGCGTTGCTATTGCAAGGGCACTGATCAACGACCCGGAGATACTCCTGGCGGATGAGCCCACGGGCGCTCTGGACTCCGCGACCAGCGTGCAGATAATGGACCTGCTGACGCAGATTGCATCCGACCGGCTGGTCATTATGGTGACGCACAACCCGGAGTTGGCGGAGCAGTACGCGACCCGCACCGTCAGCCTGTTGGATGGGCAGATCTCCTCCGACACCGACCCGTTTGACCCGCGCTCCGAAAAGCACCAGAAGGCCAAGGCCGCGAAGCGCGCAGCCATGTCGTTCTTCACCGCGATTGCGTTGTCCTTCAACAACCTGATGACCAAGAAGGGGCGCACGTTGATGACCGCCTTCGCGGGGTCCATCGGAATCATTGGGATCGCGGCCATCTTGGCGCTGGCCAACGGGGTCAACAACTACATCAAAAGCATTGAGGAGGACACGCTTTCTGTTTACCCACTGACGATCCTTAGCCAGGGCATGGACATGACGGCGCTGATGGCGATGTCAACAGAGGATGCGGCACAACCGGGAGGGGATGACCCCC
>CAZTTD010000030.1:0-2775 GCA_964616925.1 uncultured Actinomyces sp. | reverse complement strand
GCGCTGATGGCGATGTCAACAGAGGATGCGGCACAACCGGGAGGGGATGACCCCCCGGAATCGGTGGAAGAAGCAGAGGAAGAAGTCCATGAGGTCGCGATGCTTTCGCGCATGCTCTCATCTATCGGCGCCAACGACCTGGAGTCCCTGAAGCGTTTCCTTGACGATAACGGCGGCAACATTGACGAATACGCGAACCTGATCCAGTACTCCTACAACGTCACTCCCCAGATCTTCACGGTAGATGACGGGTCGGTCCGCCAAGTTAATCCGGACAGCACCTTTGCGGCGCTTGGTTTTGGTTCCATGGGGCCTATGGCCGCAGCGATGAACTCAAACGCTTTTGATGAGATGATGGGCGACCCATCCCTGGTTGAACAGCAATATGACCTTGTTGCCGGTACATGGCCAGAGCGGCCCGATGAGCTCTTGCTTGTCTTAACCCCTTCCGGTGGAGTGTCGGACTTCGTGCTCTTCGCAATGGGTTTGCGTGACCCCGCCCAGCTGGACACGATGCTGCGGCAGATGATGAATGAAGAGAACGTTGTCGCCCCCGAAGATGGCCCGCAGTCCTTCACCTATGAACAGATAATGAGCGCGGAGTTCAAAGTCGTAGACGCCGCCGACTACTACAGGTACGACCAGACCTACGGGATATGGACCGACCACAGCGGGGACGCCACGTTCATGAAGGAACTGGTTGCCGACGGGATGGACCTTAGGATCAGCGGGATCGCACAGCCTCAGTCGGGTGCGACTGCCACCGCCCTAGCCCCCGGTCTTTACTACACGCCCTCCCTCACCACCCTCCTGATTAACCAGGCCGCCCAGACGGAAGTCGTCCAAGCGCAACTGGATCATCCCAAGGAGAACATCTTCACGGGACGGACGTTCGCGGAGGAAGCGGACGGTAGGGGCGAGGGCGATTTTGACATGAGCCGCTTGTTCACCATTGATGAGGAAGCGATAGCTGCCGCCTTCAAGTTTGATGAGTCTGCGTTGAGTATCGACACATCTGCCCTGGACTTCTCATCCATGGGACTGCCTTCCATGTCGTTAGATCCCTCTTCCCTGCCAAGCCTGGATCTGGATTTCGTCATGGAAGACCTTGACTTTGATCTGGACGCGATAGACGTGTCAGCGATCCTGGAAGGCTTGGATCTAAGCGGTATCGACCTAGGGGTAACCCAGGAAGAAGTGAACCAAATCGTTGAGCGCATGGTTGTGGGATACGCCGGATACTGTGCGTCCGGAAATGATTGCTCTGACCCTAGCGAGAGCTTTGAGGCGTTCATGCAGACGCCTGAGGGTCTGGAGATCACACAGCAGCTAGAAGAAATGGCATCTGAAGTAGAGTCGGGGCTTGAGGACGCCCAAAGAGAGATAACCACGCAGTTGGTGAGCGCCATTAGCGCGGCGGTGCAGGCGGAGATTGAGGCGAACTCCGCGAAGCTGCAAGCCCAGCTCCAGGGCGCGATGGCCGCGTATCTTGGCTCAGCAATGAACGCGGTGAGCGCGCAGATTCAGGACCAGCTTGGCGCTGCTCTGCAAACCCAAGTGAGTTTGGTTCTGGGGTCCGCTATGGGAAGTCTGGCGGAGAACATGGCGGCGGCCATGAGCATTGACCAGGAAGCCTTCGTTGATGCTTTTCAGTTCAACTTGGATGAGACGGAGCTGCAGCAGGTCGTCTTAGCAATGATCGTGGATGAGACCACGTCGTTTGATTCCAACATGGCGAAACTTGGCTGGGCTGATTTTGACCGCCCGTATTCAATCGACATCTTCCCTAAAGACTTTGAAGCCAAAGGGCAGGTCGTTTCGATCCTGGACGCCTACAACGCGCAGATGAAAGAGGATGGCCAGGAAGACATGGTCATCACCTACACGGACATAGTCGGCGCTCTGATGTCGTCCGTGACCGACATCGTGAACGTTGTGTCCTACGTTCTTGTTGCGTTTGTAGCGATCTCACTGGTGGTTTCCTCCATCATGATTGGCGTAATCACGTACATTTCCGTCCTCGAACGGAAGAAAGAGATTGGCATTCTGCGGTCGATCGGTGCTTCTAAGGGGGATATTCGCCTTGTCTTCAACGCGGAAACCCTGATCGTCGGTTTTGTTGCGGGTGTTATGGGCATCGGCGTGACGCTGCTCCTTACCATCCCCGCCAACGCGATCGTGTATGCGCGGTGGGGTATCAAGAATGTCGCGATCCTGCCGTGGCAGGCGGGCGTGATTCTGGTAGCGATCAGCATGGGGCTCACGTACTTGGCAGGGCTGATACCGTCCTCCGCGGCGTCGCGGAAGGATCCGGTGGAGGCGCTTCGGTCCGAATAGGGGCGAGGGCGCAACCTCCGCAGACCGCCAACATTTCGGGCACAACGTTCGGCGGCGGGCACATCGATTGGCCGAGCGGCCCCACGTTGGGCACATCGTCGCAGAACGGGGATCAACCTCCACGCGCAACCAAAGAGCTGCAGTCCGCGCAACTAAGAGGGTGCGAACCAGAGGAGAGAGCGGAGGCTACGCTGACCGCCGTCTCGACGAGTCGCGACCCCGCCAACGTCGACGACCTGCAACCCATTTGGTGAAGCACCGTTTCGTGACACATGCCGTTCAAGTTCCCGTTTGTTGTTTCAAGACGGATTGAGGACCCTCGAAACTACATAGGGGGGCCGAAACTACATACGGGGACGCAGAAAAGCAATAAAAACGCCGTAATTTTTGCCCGCTATGTAGTTTTGGCCCCGCTATGTAGTTTTGACGGGTTTTTCC